>JABDMQ010000237.1 GCA_013001365.1 Flavobacteriaceae bacterium | reverse complement strand
GCTGCAGCCATCTCTTCCATTTTATGCAAATTTCCTAAAGAGGCTGTTCGACCATGACCAAGAAGGTCAACACAAATCACGCGATGCGTCTTAAGCAGATCGTATTTTAATGAGTTCCACATGGAACTGTTTTCCAGGAATCCATGAAGAAGTAGAATGGCATCACCATGCCCTTCATCAGAATAAAAAACTTCAATGCCTTTATATTGTACTTTCATTTTTAAACTATCTTTCGCAAAGGTATGAACAAAACGAAAGAGATCTTTATTGCCGGATTTGCCTTGTTCTCAATGTTCTTCGGTGCCGGAAATCTGATACTTCCACCATTCTTAGGATTCAAGTCTGGTGATGCTTGGCCATTGGTAACATTTGGTTTTGTTATTACAGCGGTCGTGATTCCAATCTTAGGGATTCTAGCCCATGCAAGACTTCAAGGCACTATGTTCGATTTTGGGAAAAAGGTGTCTCCGATCTTTAGTTCAGTTTATTGTTTGATTGTATACGCAATATCCATTTCATTGCCTGCACCAAGAACAGCATCGGTTACACATGAAATGGCTATTGCACCGTTCTTTGGAACTAGCTCTTTATGGACCAGTAGCATCTATTTTGCTTTGGTATTATTATTCGTGATCAATAGATCAAAGATTCTCAACATTATTGGTAAATTCTTGACACCATTGATCGTCCTAATACTCATGAGCATTATTAGCATAGCATTTTTCGGTTCTCCTGAGTCTGTCAATCCTTCTATCTTCAATACACCAATTGTCGATGGATTATTAGAAGGCTATCAGACATTTGATGCCATTGGCGCAGTGGTTATAGGCGGTGTAATCATTATTTCACTGAACTTGAAAGGTGTAACATCTGTAGAAGCCAAAAAAGAATTGATAGCTAAGTCAGGTTTGATAGCTGGAATCGGGCTCCTAATAATATATGCAGGCTTGATTTTTAGTGGATCTTCATTTAATTCGATCTTTCCTGAAGATGCATCTCGAACAGAACTATTGTCAGGCTTAAGCACCGAAACCTTAGGGAATTTAGGCACCACATTTCTTAGTGTCTTGGTGGCATTGGCCTGTTTTACAACAGCAGTAGGTATTGTAACTGGAACAGCCGATTATTTCAAAGGGCTATTCAAGGACTCTCAACTTGCCTATACAATTACTGCGATATTGGGATGCGTTATTGGAGTGGTCGTTGGACAATTCGATGTGCACTATATAATCGATATAGCATTACCGGTTCTCATGTTCATATACCCAATAACCATTGTCTTGATACTATTGAATGTCGTCCCTGAAAAATGGGCTACTCCTTTGGTGTTCAAAGTCGTCGTCGGGATCACTTTTTTATTCAGCATTCCGGACTTCCTTAAATTCTTGATGCCTATTGAAAACATACAACCTGTCATTGATGTAATTCCTTTGGCAGAATATAGTTTAGGTTGGGTATTGCCAGGGTTGCTGTTATTCCTTTTGTTGAATTTTGGATCGTTTATATTTCAAACGAAATCTAAATGATTTACGCCAAAACAGTCTTATAAGTTTAGGCATCTGCTAACGATACAGTTCGAAATTAATCAGTATTTTTATTAAAACTATTTATAATGAAGCAGTTAGTAATAATTACAGCAATTCTATTCTCTTATAATTTCTATGCTCAGGAGAAGGACATGGCCATTAAAGATGTAGAAGCAGCAGCTTTCAATTACATTGATGTTTTCTATAAGGCAGATACAACCTTGGCATATAAAAGCATCCATAAAGACCTTAGAAAGGTAGGCTGGTATTATAATGATGAAAAAAAGAAGTATTCAGGAGCTTTGGAATTACCTTTTGATAAATTGATAGAACTTGCAAAACGATGGAATGCAAAAGGCGATCAAATAAAAGAAGACACTCCTCGAAAAGTCAAGGTGTTGGAGGTGTCCGACAAGATAGCTGTGGCCAAAGTAACTGCCGCTTGGGGAATCGACTATTTGAATATGGTCAATACCTATGAAGGCTGGAAGATCATTAATATCGTGTGGCAATCTAAGCCGAAGTTTTCTTTGAATAATTAGTTGTTCATCAACTCCTCGATTTCCTCTATCTCAATTGGAATATTTGACATGAGATTAAAAGGATAACCTTTTTCCTGAATCACGACGTCATCTTCCAACCTTATTCCAAATCCCTCTTCAGGGATATAGATGCCAGGTTCGACCGTGAAAACCATATTGGCTTTCATGGGCTCTGTCAGGATCCCATAATCGTGAG
>JABDMQ010000220.1 GCA_013001365.1 Flavobacteriaceae bacterium | reverse complement strand
GGATTGAAAACTGAGAAAAATCCGAATAAATGTGAAGAATTGAATATTGTGGCCTCATCCAAAAGGATAAGGTTTTGGTCTGCGGCACCACCTCTAACATTAAATCCTGAAGCCCCTTCGCCAGCATTTGTAACTCCTGGTAAAAGCGTTATGGCCTTGATAACATCGGCTTCACCCAGAACTACAGGAATTTGCTTTATGGTCTGTACTTTGAGTTTGTTGACACTCATTTCGGGCTTTCTAATGCTTACTCTCTCCACATCTTCTTGAATCAGCACTTCATCCAAGGTTTCCAATTTTTCTGTCAAACTGTAGTTATTTGTCCTGTTTCTAGTAAGATCAATGGTTTCGTTTATATCTTCAAAGCCTAAATAAGAAATGACCACATTGTAGTTTCCCTCTGGAAGGGTAATAGAATAAAAACCATATTCGTTGGTAACCGTTCCCGAATTGATTTCTGGGAACAGAATTGAAACGCCAATCAGTGTTTCGTTACTTTTTGCTTCCGATATTGTTCCGCTTAAGGTGAATTTATTCTGTGCTATCATTGAACTCGTTAAAAGAATGCCAATGATGAGTAGAAGTCTATTTTTCAATGGTTGTAAAATTTCATATAAAAATAGAAAAAGCCCCTCAAAAAAAGGGGCCCAATACGTTAAATAAAAGCTAATCTACTAGAAGCTAGCAAGTACATCATTGAAGGTTTTGCTCGGACGCATCGCCTTTGAAGTCAACTCGTCATTAGTATCGTAATATCCTCCGATGTCCATCACAACGCCTTGAATATCATTTAATTCTGCTATAACGGAACTCTCAATATTCTTGAGTTGTTCTTCAACAGAGGAGAAAATCCTTTTGAGTTCTTCATCTTTATTTTGCTTGGCCAATGCTTCTGCCCAATAGAGCGTCAAGTAGAAATGACTGCCTCGATTGTCCAGCTCATTGACTTTCCTTGAAGGTGATTTCTTGTTGTCCAAGAATTTCTCTGTGGCATCATCTAAGGCTTCAGAAAGAATTATCGCCTTCTTATTGTCATAAGAACTGCCTAAATGTTCCAGTGACACTGCCAATGCAAGAAATTCGCCTAAGGAATCCCAACGCAGATGATTTTCGGCCAAGAATTGCTGCACGTGCTTTGGTGCCGATCCGCCGGCGCCAGTTTCAAAAAGACCTCCACCATTCATTAAAGGAACGATCGACAACATTTTTGCACTTGTCCCAAGTTCAAGGATTGGGAATAGGTCTGTTAAATAATCTCGCAAGACATTGCCAGAAACAGAAATCGTATTCTCGCCTTTTTTCACGCGATCCAAAGTATAGAGCGTGGCATCAAAGGGCGATAGTATCTTGATTTCCAAGCTAGAAGTATCATGATCTGGTAAATAAGCTTTCACTTTCTTTATGAGTTCAGCATCATGTGCTCTTCTCTCGTCTAACCAGAAAACAGTTGGCCATCCAGTTGCTCTAGCCCGACTTACAGCTAACTTGACCCAATCTTGTACGGATGCATCCTTCACTTGGCATGCTCGCCAAATATCTCCTGCTTCAACCTCGTGGGTCATTAAGGTGTTGCCCTTGTCGTCGATTACGTGGACCTTGCCATCTGATTTGATTTCGAATGTTTTGTCGTGCGACCCGTATTCTTCTGCCTTTTGTGCCATCAGGCCAACATTAGGAACCGTACCCATTGATGTTGGATCAAAGGCGCCATTTTTCTTGCAGAAATCAACCGTGGCTTGGTAGATTCCTGAATAGCTACTATCTGGAATAACCGCTTTTGTGTCTTGCAGTTTGCCATCTTTATTCCACATTTTCCCAGAGGTCCTTATCATTGCAGGCATTGATGCGTCAATAATAACGTCACTCGGTACATGAAGATTGGTAATGCCTTTATCAGAATTCACCATCGCAATATCAGGTCCGTTGGCCATGCAGTTGTCCATGACATGCTCGATAGCTTTTCTTTTATCTGTTGGTAGTGACTGAATATCGTTAAGAACATCTCCGAAACCATTGTTGGCATCAACTCCTGCCTCATCAAGTAAGTCTCCATACTTACTAAAAACTTCCTTGAAATACGTCTTGACAACATGACCGAAGATTATTGGATCCGATACTTTCATCATCGTTGCTTTCATATGTAACGAAAACAATAGGTCTTTATCCTTGGCATCTACTATTTCGTCTTCCAGGAACGAAATCAATGCTTTTTTGCTCATAAATGTGGCATCGATAATCTCCCCTTCTAAAAGTTCGATACCCTCTTTAAGAACGGTTTCATTACCGCTCTTATCGGTATGAACGATCTTTACTTGGCAAGGCTTCGCAACTGTCACGGATTTTTCGTTCGATTTAAAATCGCCTTCACTCATGGTAGCAACATGCGTCTTTGAATCTGAAGACCATTCGCCCATGCTATGCGGATTCTTCTTGGCATAGTTCTTCACGGCTCGAGGTGCACGCCTATCTGAATTTCCTTCTCGAAGCACTGGGTTTACAGCACTTCCTTTGATCTTATCGTATCGAGCTTTTATTTCCTTGTCTTTAGGAGTTTCAATCTCATTTGGATAGTCCGGTATGGCATATCCATGACCTTGTAGCTCTTTAATTGCCGCTTCAAGCTGCGGAATGGAAGCACTTATATTTGGTAACTTAATTATATTGGCTTCTGGTTTCTTGGCAAGCTCACCCAATTCGGTCAAGGTGTCTTCAACCTGTTGTTCCTTGGTCAAGTAATCAGGGAATTTAGCCAGTATCCTTGCTGCAAGAGATATATCCCTGCTTTCAATATCGACATTCGCTGTTTTAGTAAATGCCTTCACAATTGGTAAAAATGAATGCGTTGCCAAAGCAGGCGCCTCATCTGTTCTTGTATAAACGATTTTTGCTCTTTTGGTCATTGTCTAATTAAGATGTTTTTGAAGAGAGAATAAATATCGATTCAAAATTTCGAGTAGCAAATATACAAGATCGGGTCTTGAGATTATTAGGAAGTGGGCTTAAAAAAGCATATAAAAAACAAAAGCCATATCATTTATAGTCTAAACTATATTTGACATGGCTTTCTTGAAATAACTCCACGTGACCTAGATGGCATTGCTGCTAACTTCAGGTCCCATTTAAAGACCCTTTTCGATTCAAGCTTCCATTATCTCAATGAAACGTCTTGTAGTGTAACTTTCAAAATGTATTGACCTGTTACCAATCCGTCTCATGTTTAATTGTCTTTCTTGATGTATCATCTTCAAGCAATTCACTTGCGTGCCTTACCTTACTAACTCAACATTGTATGTCTAGTGTTGTTTTCTTTCGTCCATTTCACTTTCCAAACTGTCCACTCCAACAGTGCTGCAGCCTACAAGCGCATGCTGCTCTTCCCAGAGCTTCCGACCCTTCCGCTGCCCATGCATACACATGGCGCTTCCAAATCTCGAAAAACAATTAAATTAAAGAACGTTTCTTTAACGAATCCAAACTTTTGTCTTGTACACGACAACCAGTACAATATACGTCTGCGTGGTGTTGAATTCTTAGGCTAAAATAGATGAAGAATCCGAAAATCCAAATTTTTCATCTAAGAAGATATTAACCGTTTGTGAACCATACTTATTAACAAAAGTTAATAAAAAAAGGCCCTGAATTATCAGGGCCTTCAATAGCAAACAAATGCCTGTTATTTTCTGATCACTTCCTTGATCCTTGCCTTTTTACCAGTAAGGTCCCTGAAGTAGAAAATTCGTGCTCTGCGCACTTTTCCTTTTTTGTTGATCTCGATTTTCTGGAGAGCTGGCAGGTTAACTGGGAAGATACGCTCAACACCAATTGTTCCTGACATTTTCCTGATCGTGAATGTTTCAGAACTACCAGAACCACGACGTTGGATCACAACACCTTTAAAGAACTGGGTTCTTGTTTTATTTCCTTCCTTGATCTCGTAATATACAGTGATCGTATCACCAGCTGAGAATTCAGGAAAATCTTTTCTTGCTACAAATTCGTCTTGAACAAATTTTACTAAAGAGTCCATTGTTATTCTATTAATGGGTTTATCCGAAACAACATTCACGTATCTCGCCAGAGGTTGACCCGAAATTGGGTGCAAATATAGTTAAAAACTTAATAGTTAAAAGCTAAAATCTAAAAGTTTTTTGGGCGTTCCGCAGAAGTGTGCTACGCTACATCTGCGTCAGGCTTTCCGCTATATCCCAGACTGCAATGTCTGGGGATGCCGCTTCAATCCTTAACGCGGATCGGAATCCAGACCTCTTCTTCAGAACTAGGATCGTTTCTTTTGTAGGTATCTCCTAATACATTAAAATGTGCCCGATGGTCCAGTTCGTAAGTAGAAGAAGGGAACCATTCCATGAAGATTCTTCTCATTAACTCACCAAAATCCTTTGCAATCCCTTTATAATTAAACACGGCATACAGCCCATCTTCCAACTCCAGACTGGTCATGCCAGTTGGAGGAGTCTCATTGTTTGAAACTTCGATTGCGGCCCATTTAACGAAGGTTTTCGATGGGTCAAATCCCTGGAAGTACATTTGATCGTAGATCATAACTTCAAATACATCTGTACTTGTTGCATGTTCTATGGTTTTACGTAAGGGCATGAAACTTGAAAATAACTCCTGGGTCTTGTTATTGGCCAATGACATGTTCAGATTCATGCCAACGAGTAGTTTTGGATCAAGCTCAACTATTCTGGGATTCATCAATCATTCATCTTTTAAAAGGTCTGGCCGCCTGTCCTTAGTTCTTTTATATGCTTCTTCTTCGCGCCATTTCTCTATTTCCGGAAAATTGCCGCTAAATAATACTTCTGGTACTTTCCAGCCTTTATAGTCCCTTGGGCGCGTGTAGATCGGCGGTGCCAATAATCCGTCTTGATAGGAGTCGGTCAGGGCAGAGGTTTCATTGCCTAGTACTCCAGGAATCAAACGGATAACCGCATCACAAAGTACTGCTGCACCTAGTTCACCCCCAGAAAGTACATAGTCACCTATGGAGATCTCTCGTGTAATGAAATGATCACGAACACGTTGGTCAACGCCTTTGTAATGCCCGCAAAGAATAATGATGTTTTTCTTAAGGGATATTTGGTTGGCAATACCCTGATCCAATTGTTCGCCATCTGGTGTCATGTAAATTATCTCGTCGTAGTCGCG
>JABDMQ010000219.1 GCA_013001365.1 Flavobacteriaceae bacterium | reverse complement strand
TTCCTTGGCAGCATTACCTGCCCAGGTTCAATGGGTATGATCTCAGCCTAATGTCGGCACCCCTTTTGAGAACGACACAAAGATACTCACGAATTCTGGATTAGGAAGAAAATTTTGAGGAATTCTTATTCTATATCTGGTCTTTTGCGTGATGCCTTTTTCTCGGATCTTTGTTTCTTGGCTTTCAAGCGCTTCAACTTAACCGACTTTGGTACTTTGGTTGGCTTCCGCTTCTTTGGGTCTACCAATCCACGGTTAAGGATATCGAGTAATCTCCTAATGGCCAATTCTTTATTGCGATGCTGGCTCCTTGTGTCATCACAATGCAATACAATGGCATTGTCCTTGGTCAACCGTTCGGAAATGTTCCTAATTAATTTCTCCTTATGATCTTTGTTAAGGACTGAGGAGTCAATAACATTGAATCTCAATTCTACCTTGGAAGATACCTTATTTACATGCTGGCCACCGCTTCCCGAACTACGTATTGCCTTGAATTGTATTTCGTGCAGTATGTCTTCGGCACTGATCATGATTATCTAAGTGCTTGATGAGGCGCTTTTAGTAAATCGTTGACTGTCTTCACTGGGTTGAAGGTTACAAGAGGGACTTCAATAAAAATAGTATTCCAATCGGCCATACTGCCATTCCAGAGACCTGGCAACTCCAATGCCTTGATGTTCTTGCCTACCTTAGTTTTCATGGTAATGAATGCTGTTTTAGGGTCCACGAATTTCGTAAGGTCGAACTTGTTTCCCTTATAATCCTTAATTCCACAGACCAAATCCACGGGATTGAAATGAGTTGCACTTTTAAGTAAGTTCTTCTGATGCCTGTTTTTCTTGTCTATTTGAGCCGACTCCACGATTTGAAGAGATATGTTTCCACTTTCATCTTTCACCCAAAACGGTCCGCCACCAGGTTCACCTTCATTCTTGACCATGCCACAAACGCGTATGGGACGATTTAGCTTATTGATCAGGTATTCTCTTTGGAATTTCTTGCTGTACTTTTCGAATTCATGGCTAAAAACAACATTCATTTCTTCGGACAAGAACTGAGCGATGTTCAATAAGCTTTGCTCACTATGTTGGTCCGATTCTAATTCCCTTAAATACTTGAATGCCTTCTCTTGTAATTCTAAGAGTTTTCCAGCCAACATTTTCTTGTACTGAGCAACTTCTTGCTCAAATTTGAATACAACAACATTATCAATGTTCTTGATGAAAATGATATCTGCATCAAGATCATTAAGATTCTCTATAAGAGCGCCATGGCCAGCAGGCCTGAACAATAAATGCCCATCATCTTCTACATAAGGCTCGTTTTCTGGTGTTAAGGCAATCGTATCGGTGGCTTCCTTCTGATAGGAAAATGATATTTCGAAATTCGTGTTGGTCTTTCTTTCTACTATTTCTTCAATGCGCTTGAATTCTTCATCGAATTTGTTCTTATGCTTCTCTGAAATAGTGAAATGCAAATCAGCTTTTTTATTGGATGAGGCATATAAGGCGGCTTCGAACAAATGCTCTTCAAAGGCAGTAGCCACATGATCTCGGTACTGATGGAATGGTAAAAGCCCTTTTGGATAATTGCCGTAGTTCAATTCATTATCGTCCAGCATCATTTTCGAGAATAGCAATAGTTGCTCATTCACGCTTAGCTTATCAAAATCGGTATTTCCTTTATACAATTGTTGCTTAACTTTATAATAGAACGGAAAATGCTTGAGTCCGATGAAAAAAATGGAAAGCTGCGTTGCTTTCTTTCGGTTTATATAAGAATTTATGCTTTCTTTATTAAGGTCATAATCTTCAAGGAATTCAAAAAGGAACTTGAACATTCGCGTAGCGGCGCCTGAGGCAGGAACGAATTTCAAGATCGATATATCATCTCGTTTACTGTCGTAACCTTTAATTAGATTGTTCTTTTGGCTTTCTTCAAATTGAAGAATGCCATGACCAATTGTAGCAGCAGAATTAATGTTCACAAAAGGAAGGCCTTGCTTGAACAGGTCAATTTGCTTATTTACTTTTTCGAGGCTTAGGCCTTTTCTTTTTATTTGGTCAAGTTGGTCTTCGGTAAATTGCAATTTTTTTTATTTAAAAGTTCGTCAATGTGCTTAACAGCTTTTTGTAAACGCTCTGCCTTGTTGCCTTTTAGAGTGATATAGGGTCTTGAATGTTTTATTAATTCCTGCTCAAAGGCCTTGAACATACGTTCTCGTTCATTGGGCTTGTCTCTTAAATCGTCTGGTTCCCAAGGCGTATCAATATACGTTAAAAAATAAAGGTCATAGGAATTCTCAAGGGCATATTTCTCCAAAATAGGGTCGCAAGTACCTAGATAATATGCTTCTGAATACACCTTTGTTTCCAGTAGATCGGTATCACAAATAAGAACGGTATTTGTCTTTTTGGCAAGATCGTTTTCCAGTTTCATTTGTCCTGTTGCAATAGGCAACAGGTCTTTTGGCTCGCATGTCTTGCGTTCATTATTCCATTTGTCCTGAAGATATTCTCGCGCATATTCTGGTACCCAAACCGAATTATAATGCCTGGCCAATAGCTTTGCCATTGAAGTCTTGCCTGTTGATTCGGGCCCGAATAAAACTACTTTTATGCAGTCTGCAGGTTGTTGTTTAAGGTTTTTTTCCATTCAATATATCCCTGTATGGCCAATATTGTAAAAATGAGGTATTGCAAAGATAACATTCCCAAGCCTCTATAGGCATATAAAGGAATGGTAATTATATCTGCAATGATCCATAAGGTCCA
>JABDMQ010000218.1 GCA_013001365.1 Flavobacteriaceae bacterium | reverse complement strand
TGGTATCCTTCTGCTGCAATTACTAATCGAATGGACCTTTTTAATGTGCAGTTTGTCAAAAACCTGAATACAGACAATTATTTTGAAGTCTACCAGAATTCATTTAGCACCTTGAATGCCATAGCCCAAGATATAGGTTATATAGGAGCAACCGAAAACCTTACTATTCCTGCAGGCGCCGATAACTTCTTGGTCGATGTATTGGATGGTACGCCTCCAAATAATATATCAGATGATCAAGTCCAGACTGTAAATAATATCAGCGAGCGTAAACAACGACTTACAGAAAACAATTTGATTTTCGCCACTAATTTTGGTTTCACTAAAGATAAGAGGGAAAACTTGTTCGATAATGATTTCTCGATTTTTAGGGCGAAACTAGAGTTAGCAGGTAACGCACTTACAGCCTTGACACGGTTGGCAGGACAAAAAGAAAATCAAAATGGCAAATACGAAGTCTTTGGCGTGGCCTATTCCCAATATGTTAAAACTGAGTTGGACTATGTGAAACATTGGAGTCTCGGCAGTAAAAATGTTTTGGCCATGCGAAGCTTTTTTGGGTTTGCAATTCCATACGGAAACTCAACTAGTATTCCTTTCTCTAGGAGTTTCTTTGCAGGAGGAACTAACGACAATCGCGCGTGGACTGCTTATAATTTAGGGCCAGGAACAACCTCAAGCACTAATGAGTTCAATGAAGCCAACCTCAAACTGGCTTTCAATATTGAACATCGTTATAATCTGTTCGGTAATTTTAATGGTGCTTTTTTCATAGATGCCGGCAATATCTGGAATGCTCTTGATGACGTTGAAGACGAAGATGCGGTATTCAAGGATTTTTCTTCACTTGGCGATATTGCAATTGGCGCTGGTTTCGGCCTTCGATATGATTTTAGTTTCTTCGTATTGAGATTCGATATTGGTTTCAAGGCACACGATCCATCTTATAAAGACCAGAACAGATGGTTCAATGATTTCAATTTCAAGAATGCCGTTTACAACATAGGAATCAACTATCCTTTCTAATTCTCATTGATTCTCAATTAAACGATAACGCTTTCGCATTTTTCTGGGTCCATAAGCTCTATATAACGCACTCTATATATAAAAAATGCCTATTTTTGAACCTTTACACCACTTAATTAATCACAACTAAAAACCAATCAAATGAGTCATAATATAAAACCAGGAGTAGCGACAGGTTACGAGGTACAAGAGATATTCAAGTTAGCAAAACAGAAAGGATTCGCTTTACCTGCGGTGAATGTTATTGGATCGAATTCCATAAATGGGGTCTTGGAAACTGCTGCGGAATTGAACGCGCCAGTGATCATACAATTCTCTAATGGTGGCGCGCAATTCAATGCCGGAAAGGGGTTGAGCAATGAGGATCAAAAAGCTGCCATTGCAGGGTCGATAGCAGGAGCAAAACATGTTCACCATATGGCAAAAGCCTATGGAGTACCCGTAATTCTGCATACAGATCATTGTGCGAAGAAATTGTTGCCATGGATCGATGGCTTACTAGATGCCAGTGAAGCATATTTCAAAGAAACTGGCAAATCATTGTATAGCTCTCATATGATTGATCTTTCTGAAGAACCTTTAGAGGAAAACATAGAGATCTGCAAGCGGTATTTAGAGCGAATGAGCAAAATGGGAATGACCCTAGAAATCGAACTCGGAATTACTGGAGGAGAAGAAGACGGAGTCGATAATACCGATGTTGATGATTCCAAGCTTTACACCCAACCAGAGGAAGTGGCTTATGCGTATGAAGAATTAAGCAAGGTCAGTGACCAATTCACTGTGGCAGCAGCATTTGGCAATGTCCATGGTGTGTACAAGCCTGGCAACGTGAAACTAACACCTAAAATCTTGAAGAATTCTCAGGAATATATTTCCAAGAAATACAATGTTGGACATAATCATATCGACTTTGTCTTTCATGGAGGATCTGGATCGACGGTTGAAGAAATTCGTGAAGGTATTAGCTATGGTGTGATCAAGATGAACATTGATACCGACATGCAATATGCATTTTTGAGCGGTGTTAGAGACTATGTTCAAGATAAAAAGGATTACCTCCAAAGGCAAATAGGTAATCCAGATGGAGATGATGTTCCTAACAAAAAGTACTACGATCCAAGAGTATGGCTTAGAAAAGGCGAGATTGCCTTTGTTGAACGCTTAAAAAAGGCATTTGAAGACCTCAATAACGTAAATACTTTATAACTTTGTACCCTAACTAAACTTAAAGATCAACTGAATGGCTTGGTTCAAGAGAAAAGAAAAAGGGATACAGACTACCACCGAGGAGAAAAAAGACACGCCCAGAGGCTTGTGGTATAAATCTCCAACAGGAAAAATAGTTGATGCTGAGGAACTGGAAAAGAACTATTATGTAAGCCCAGAAGACGGATATCATGTCAGGATCGGTAGCAATGAATATTTCGAAATCCTGTTCGATGACAATAAGTACAAAGAACTTGATGAGGACATGATTTCCAAGGACCCATTAAGGTTCGAGGACACCAAAAAATATACTGATAGGTTAAAGGCCGCAAGAGAAAAAACAGACTTGAAGGATGCTGTAAGGACTGCAGTAGGAAAATCTAAAGGGAAAGACCTTGTGATTGCAAGCATGGACTTTACATTTATAGGTGGCTCTATGGGAAGTGTTGTTGGTGAAAAGATAGCGCGAGCCGCGGATCATGCCTTAAAGAAAAAAATTCCGTTCATGATCATATCGAAATCTGGTGGTGCGCGTATGATGGAAGCTGCATTATCATTGATGCAGTTGGCAAAGACTTCTGTTAAACTAGCTCAATTAGCAGATGCCAAGATACCTTATATTTCTTTATGCACGGACCCAACAACAGGAGGTACCACAGCATCATTTGCTATGCTTGGAGACATAAATATCGCTGAACCTGGGGCATTAATTGGTTTTGCTGGCCCTAGAGTTGTAAAGGATACAACAGGAAAGGACCTCCCAGAAGGGTTTCAAACTTCAGAATTCTTGTTAGAGCATGGCTTCTTGGATTTCATTTCACCGCGTAAAGACCTTAAAGACAAAGTTAATCTTTATATAGACCTTATACGCAATCAACCATTGCGGGAATAAAAAAAAGCGAGCTTAAAAGCTCGCTTTTTTTGCCTAAAACCGTCATCTCTTAGTTCAACGTTATATCGATTACAGTACCGTCATTAAAGGTAAACGTTGCTTGATTATCACAATCGCCATCACCATAATCAAATACGCCTCCAAAATTAGTACGCTGTACCTCAAAGCTTCCACTTACAAAATAGGTACATATAACCTCTCTTCTCAATGGAACGATCACTTCATAAGTATGGACATTACCATTCCTGAATGTCGAGGTCCAGTTTCCAGTGATCTCAAATACATTATCACTCCAAATACCACTGCCAAATCCTTCTACCCATTCGCGTATCTTAAGACCTTCTCTTGAAGCTTCTGCTCCATCTGGCCAAATCACTGTTAAGTCCAAAGTATGGGTGAACTGTGGATTACCGTTATCATTAGACAGCTGTTTCAATAATGTTTTGCTACCAAGAACATTCTTGTCATTGAAAAAGAAATCTTCTAAAGTGTAGCTTATCATAACTTCTTGTGCTTGTGGGTCTCTTTCATATGACATAATGATCTTGCCCTTGAGGATATTTCCTCTAACTTCACATCCCTCAGTACCAAAGTCTATAGTTACCAAACGTGAACCTTGTTCTAGGACAACTGTTATGGTCACGCAGTCTGGTAATCCTCCAGGAGGAGAGGCATTTCTTCCTGATTCGTTAGAGTCAAATTCATAGACATCGATCATGATATCTGTCATAGCTTCTGAGGCTTCATCGATCTCGGCCAATCTAGTGACCTCGGTCACATCTTGGTCCTGTACTTCTGGTGTGTCAACATCTTCATCTTTCGAACACGCTGTAAAAACAAGCGATAACATGATAATGGCTGCTATCGCACGTAGGTTTAATCTTGAATTTTTCATAATTGCTTAATTTAAGTTATATCTGTTAAGACCATGTTAAAACGAAAAGGTTTAAAACCTATTGTAAAAAAAACTACAACTCTTCAAAAATTACTATATTTGCGCCTTGATACGAAAGACGTATCGTGCATAAAAATCATTTACAATAATATTGGCATGTATTTAGACAAAAAATCAAAAGAGAAACTCTTTAAAAAACACGGGAAGAACGCCCAAGACACTGGCTCTGCAGAAGGACAGATTGCATTGTTCACTGAAAGAATCAATCATTTAACCGAACACTTGAAAAAGAATCGTAAAGATTATAATACTGAGCGTTCTTTGGTCAAACTAGTAGGTAAGCGTCGAGCATTGCTTGACTATTTGACCAAAAAAGATATCTTGAGATATCGAGCCATCGTTAAAGAGTTAGGCTTAAGAAAATAAATAACGGACCACGCTCTTTTGAGCGTGGTTTTTTTATCGTTCTTTCAAGAACGAACATAAAAGAAGCTTACACAGGTTTTTCATTGGATTACAACAACAACTACAACACAACACCAATGTTTAACAATGTTTCGGTAATGAGACCGAAACTTCAATTAAAAAATTTATGATACCTAAAGTATTTAAAGAGGTCATAGACCTTGGTGATGGTAGAGAGATCTCTATCGAAACCGGAAAACTTGCAAAACAAGCTCATGGTAGTGTTGTCGTGCAATCTGGAAAATGTATGTTGCTTTGTACCGTAGTTTCTAACTACGATCAAAAAGAAGTAGATTTTCTTCCCTTAACGGTAGATTACCGTGAAAAATTCGCAGCCGCTGGACGTTACCCAGGTGGTTTCTTCAAGAGAGAAGCTAGACCAAGTGACGGGGAAGTACTAACGATGCGTTTAGTAGACCGTGTATTACGTCCATTGTTCCCAAAAGATTATCATTCTGAAACACAGGTGATGATCCAGCTCATGTCTCACGACGACGATGTCATGCCTGATGCTATGGCAGGATTGGCAGCGTCTGCAGCCATACAATTATCTGATTTCCCATTCGAATGTGCCATTTCTGAGGCGAGGGTCGGACGTGTAAATGGCGAATTCGTCATCAACCCAACAAGAGCTCAACTGGCAGAATCTGATATCGATATGATGATCGGTGCTTCGGCTGACTCAGTAATGATGGTAGAAGGTGAAATGGATGAAATCTCAGAAGAGGAAATGACAGAAGCCATCAAGTTTGCCCATGAAGCCATTAAAGTACAATGTGCTGCTCAAATTCGTTTAGCTGAAGCCTTCGGAAAGAAAGAAGTACGTGAGTATGAAGCTGAAAAGGAAGATGAAGAATTGGCAAAGAAAATACATGACATGGCATATGATAAAGTATATGCTGTGGCAAAAGCCGGATCTTCAAAAAAAGAAAGAGGCTTGGCGTTTTCTGAAATAAAAGAGAGCATCAAGGAAACTTTTTCTGAAGAAGAACTAGAAGACTTTGGCGATCTGGTTTCTAAATATTATCGTGCTGCTGAAAAAGCTGCTATTCGTGACCTGACCTTAAATGAAGGACAGCGTTTGGACGGCCGTAAGACCGATGAAATCAGACCGATATGGTGTGAAGTGGATTACTTGCCATCTGTTCATGGGTCTTCAATCTTTACAAGAGGAGAAACTCAAGCTTTGGCAACCGTAACACTAGGAACGTCAAGAGACAGTAATCAAATAGACATGCCATCTCATGAAGGAGAAGAGCGTTTCTACTTGCATTATAACTTCCCTCCTTTCTGTACAGGTGAAGCACGTCCAATACGAGGCACATCGCGTCGTGAAGTGGGCCATGGTAACTTAGCACAACGAGCCCTTAAAGGCATGGTTCCGGAAGATTGCCCTTACACAGTACGTATAGTATCAGAAGTATTGGAATCTAACGGTTCGTCATCTATGGCTACTGTTTGTAGTGGCACTATGGCATTGATGGATGCCGGTGTTCAAATGATCAAGCCAGTTTCCGGTATCGCCATGGGATTGATATCCGAAGGTGAAAAGTATGCTGTACTTTCAGACATATTAGGTGATGAAGATCACTTAGGAGACATGGACTTCAAGGTAACCGGTACTGCCGATGGTATTACCGCTTGCCAGATGGACATCAAGGTAAAAGGACTGTCTTACGAAATCTTAGTAAACGCATTAAAGCAAGCGAGGGACGGACGTCTGCATATTCTAGAAAAACTGACCGACACCATTGCTGCACCTAACGCAGACGTGAAGAGCTATGCGCCTAAAATGATCACAAGAAGAATTCCTAACGAATTCATTGGTGCATTGATAGGACCTGGTGGAAAAGTTATTCAAGAACTTCAGAAAGAGACTGGTACGACTATCGTTATCAATGAAGATCCTGTAACTGAAGAAGGCATTGTTGAAATCCTTGGAACTGATCAAGATGGTATCGATGCCGTATTGGCGAAGATCGATTCGTTGATGTTCAAACCAGAAGTTGGTAGCGTCTATGAAGTGAAAGTCATTAAGATATTAGACTTTGGAGCGGTAGTAGAATACGTTGAAGCTCCAGGAAACGAAGTCTTATTACATGTATCCGAGTTGGATTGGAAGCGCACAGAAAACGTTACTGATGTTGTTAACATGGGCGATGTCTTTGATGTGAAGTACTTCGGTATAGACAAACGTACTCGCAAGGAGAAAGTATCTCGTAAAGCGATCTTACCAAAACCAGAAGGTTATGTAGAACGACCACCTAGGGACAATAGAGGTGGGCGCGATAACCGTAACCGAGGTAGAGACAATAGAGGGCGTGATAATCGAAGAGACGATAGACGACCAAGAGATGATAAGAAAGAAGATTAATTCTTGAAATCTAATATTACAAAAACCCATCAATATAACTTGATGGGTTTTTTTATATGAATCTGATTTTAAGAGTATTGCATCCATATTGTTAAATATTCTCTTCATTTTGTAACATTTTATGATTATTTACGTATAACTACTTAGAAAGTACATTACTCTTAAATTTACACAGAACTTAAATGAGACAACTCAAGATTACGAAGCAGGTTACCAATAGGGAAACAGCTTCGTTAGACAAGTACCTGCAAGAAATAGGTAAGGTTGATTTAATTACGGCAGATGAAGAAGTAGAATTGGCACAGCGAATAAAAGCTGGTGATCAATTGGCTTTGGAAAAATTGACAAAAGCGAACTTGCGTTTCGTGGTCTCTGTTGCTAAACAATATCAAAATCAAGGGCTAACATTACCAGATTTAATAAATGAAGGTAATTTAGGTCTTATTAAGGCAGCCCAAAGATTTGATGAAACTAGAGGTTTCAAGTTCATCTCTTATGCAGTCTGGTGGATTCGTCAATCTATTCTGCAAGCATTAGCGGAGCAATCGCGTATAGTTCGATTACCTTTGAACAAGATTGGATCGATAAACAAGATCAACAAAACATTCGCATTTCTAGAGCAATCTCATGAACGCCCTCCAAGTGCAGAAGAAATTGCCAAGGAATTGGACATGACCATTAATGACGTGAAAGAATCCATGAAGAATTCAGGGCGTCATGTAAGTATGGACGCTCCTCTAGTGGAAGGTGAAGATTCGAACCTATATGATGTACTGAATAGTGGAGAATCTCCAAATCCAGATAGAGAACTTTTACACGAATCCCTTAGAACAGAGATTGAAAGAGCTCTTGAAACATTGACACCTCGTGAAGCAGATGTCATTAGGCTTTATTTCGGATTAGGAAACCAGCATCCAATGACATTGGAAGAAATTGGTGAAACATTTGATCTAACACGCGAACGCGTAAGACAAATTAAGGAGAAAGCAATTCGTAGGTTGAAACATACTTCGAGAAGTAAAATATTGAAAACATATTTAGGTTAGTACGAGAAATACTACTAAATTACAGTAATTGACAGTTACACATAACTGTTCGTTTTTTGATTGATGAAAGAACCCTTGGCTGATTACCGAGGGTTCGTTTTTTGGAATCAATTCTATAAAAAAATTCCTACCTTTAAGATTAGGCACAAACAACCAAGCAATTAATGATTCATGTTATTTGTTATATAAGTAATAGTATTGTTGATATTTCTAACCAGGACATCCACGAAATTTTTGAAATTACATTACAGAACAACAAAAAACGTAATATCACAGGTATTTTAATCTACAATAACGGCCATTTTTTTCAAGTGTTAGAAGGTAAAGAATCCGATGTGGAATACGTGTATTCCAGGATAATAGAGGACTACAGGCATCATGGGATTATTAAATTACTTGAAACTAAAATAAAAGATAGTATTTTTGCCGAATATGAAACCGGATTTACGGTTATGAAAGATTTCAGTCGAATTAGAAAATTGAAAATCTATTTTGACTGGATCAAAGAAGCAAATTATAAAAAAGCAAATGAACTCGTTAATCTAGCTAATAACTTCATCAAGAACAGCCAATGAAAAAACTTATAGCACCATCAATACTAGCAGCAGATTTCGCAAATTTACAACGTGATTTAGAAATGGTCAATAAAAGTGAGGCCGATTGGTTTCATATAGATATCATGGATGGTGTATTTGTCCCAAATATCTCATTTGGGATGCCCGTATTAAAAGCAATTTCGAGTTATGCTGAAAAACCACTTGACGTTCATTTGATGATCGTTGAGCCTGATCGTTACATCAAGACCTTTGCAAAACTTGGTGCTGATGTCTTGACAGTTCATTATGAAGCCAGTACGCATTTGCATAGGACACTTCAGGCCATCAAGGCCGAAGGAATGAAAGCGGGAGTTGCCTTGAATCCACATACCAATGTATCCTTTTTGGAAGACACCATTAATGATATTGATTTGGTTTGCATGATGAGTGTCAATCCTGGATTTGGAGGGCAGAGTTTCATAGAAAACACTTATTCCAAGATCAAACAACTAAAGGAATTGATCAATAGGAAAAAAGCTTCTACACTTATTGAAATTGATGGCGGTGTTACAGATAATAATGCCAGAAAATTAATTGATTCTGGTGCGGATGTGCTTGTTGCAGGTAGTTTTGTTTTTAAAAGTAAAGAACCTATCAAAACTATT
>JABDMQ010000212.1 GCA_013001365.1 Flavobacteriaceae bacterium | reverse complement strand
AATATCATGGAAAGAAAAAAGAACTAATGTCACCAAAAACTGTTTGGAAGATTTCTTAGAACTTAAGGTTGCTTGGTATCTCCCGGATGTATTGTGGAAGAGAGAATTCCTTAATGACAAAGACCTTTTCAATGAAGATCTCATGGCAGGTCAAGACAGGGATTTCCATTCAAGAATGTTACTTCATGAACCAAAACTCATGGTTTTGGATGAGTATTTAACTTATTGCAGAAAACATGATGGAAATTTAACTGCCAAGTTAGATGACATAAAAAACAAAGCCTTGAAAATATCGCATATGAATAGTGTGATAAGTTTAGTTGATAAGATAGATGCCGCAGATCGATTGTCCAAAAGAATAAGACTTGGACTGTTCAAGGCGATGATTAAATATTTACCTTATACTCTTGAAAATAAAAGTGATTTTAATACCTTAAGATCATTATTGAAACGATTGTCATTCCCAAATCTTTTTGTTATGCTTGGATGGATCAAGTTTTATATATCTTATATAAGCATTAAACTGACGGGAAGAGGAAGTAAGTTATTAAGATAGCACACCTTGATTACATTAATTTATCCATACAGGAATCGATCAATTGGAAGAGTCCGGAATTCTCTTGAATCCTTGACTGGTCAGTCCAATAAAGACTTTCAGGTTGAGTTCATTGATTATGGCAGTGAGCCTAGCTTAGCAGGTGAAGTTAAGGAGCTCGTCACTTCCTATTCTTTCTCAAATTACACTTATAGCTATACACAGTATCAGCTTTGGAATAAAAGCAGGGCGCTAAATATCATTATTAAGAACTTAGATACAGACTATTGTTTCGTTTCAGATGTCGATATGATATTTGCCCCAAATTTTATTGAGACTCTACATAAAGTCAAAAACCCTAATGCTGCAACCTATTTTCAAGTTGGTTATCTTTCTAAGGAGGAGAGTGAGAAAAATGTACCATTCAAAGAGTATAAGACCAAATTTCTCTCTACAAGCGAAGCAACTGGCTTAACACTATTTCCAACATCAAAACTCAAAGAATTGAATGGGTTCGATGAGTTCTTCCATTTATGGGGAGCAGAAGATACGGATATGCATCATAGACTTAGGAATAATGGTGTGCAAATCAAATATTTTGATAACGACCTTCTTATGGTGCATCAGTGGCACATTAGCTTTGTTGGCAAGAAAAAAAAGGATTATACAAGGGATTTTGTTCTAACCGATATTGAATTACTTAATCATGAGCATAAGGATAAGAACCACAACATGAAAGTGACACAGGTTAATCCCGATGGTTGGGGAAAAAGAGTAACAAAGTCAGAATTCATGGAACTTAATGACCATCCTATAGGTGTGTTCCTTACAAATCAAACAAAGGATGTCAATCATTTGTTACATTCACTTCTGCCATCGAAGTCAGTCAATGTGCTTTCTGTCGAGATTAATGATTCCAAGGAATTTTCAATGAAAAGGAGCTTAAAAAAGTTCTTAGGAAAAAGGGTTAACCTTTTTTATTCTATGAAGAAAGTTAACGATCTTGTCCTGATGCAACTAATAGCTCATTACAGAAATAAGAATTATATTTACCAGGTATCAGAAAATGCCGAAAAAATTACACTTAAAATTAAGTTGTAACTATGCCCAAGGTTATTTTATTATCTCAGTTTGAATTGCCGTATCATAAAATCGGTAGTTGGACGACGATGTATAACTACTATCTTCAAAACGACCATAAAATTGATTATTTGGTCTGCCCAGAACCAAAAAATCCATTCAATAATATATCGTATTCTTTCGTTAAGGCATCCCTTTTGGCAAAATCAAAACGCAAGGTCTTGAATAAAAGATATCTGGGTCATCTTCAGGCCTTGGAATCCTTGATCTCACCAGACGAGAAATATATCATACAATTGATCGATAATTTCGGAATTGTTGACCAACTAGACACCATGCTGAAGAGTAAGTATGATAGATCAAAATTCTACATCCAGTTTTTTTATCATGGCTATCCTCCGTATTACAACAATTTGAAAGGACGGCCATTTTTCAAGAACATTGATGAAATGGTAGTGCTGACTCATGATTCATATAGACAGCATAAGGATTTTTATACCTCTTTGCCATGCAGGTTCTCAGTATTGCATAATGGGGTTGACAGAAAGAAATTCAGGCT
>JABDMQ010000211.1 GCA_013001365.1 Flavobacteriaceae bacterium | reverse complement strand
GTCAACAGACAATTAATTAATCCCTCGAGATTATTTGTTGATTAATAGCAATTTAAGACGGCCCTATGTGAAACCATTCTTGGTTAGCATAGGGTTCTTAAATTATAACCCTATTAAATGAAGGCACTTCCGAAATCCCAGAAGGCTATTTTCACGAAAAGTCCAAAATAGATCACTGCAACAATGAACTTCAAGAAAGTTCCTGTGATGAATCCTATGAAGGATCCAAAAGCGGCTTTTATCGCTTTATCTGTATCCGATTGATGAATCAATTCTCCTATCAAGGCACCAACGAATGGACCAATGATGATACCAAACGGAATTGGTGCAATGAGACCTATGATCAAACCTAGGAATGTACCTATCATTCCAGCGCGACTACCACCAAACTTCTTCGTTCCTAGCACCGGAATGATGTAATCGAGGATCCAAATGGCAATGGCTACTGCCAATGTAATACCTAAAAAGGTGGTGTCCATAGGTACCGCATCAGAAAAGTGCAGGATAAGCAAACCGACCCATCCCGTCAACGGTCCCGGGAGTACGGGCAAAAAACTGCCAATGATGCCCAGAATGACAAATAAAAGGCCAAGAAGTAATAATAAGATGTCCATATATTAATTTGAGTTCGATTATTTGACGAGATCACTTTGAAATTGTTACATTTAAATCGAAGTTTAGCAATGAACATGATCGATTACGACAAATACATTAAATCCATATATATCCTTCTGCTACTCTTAGTATTTTCATCTTGTAATTATTTTGATGTAAAAAAGACCTCCACTGAGGACATCCTTCAAGAAGAGTTACAAACCTTCAATTGGAATGAAGTAGATGATTATCCATCTTTTGAGGCCTGTGATTCTTCCGCGAGTAAAGTCGATAAAAAACAGTGCTTTGCAAATATCGTTACCAAACACATTACTAACCATCTTGAGAATCAAAAATTTGTTGTTAGTAATGATGTTAGTGACACCTTACAGTTAACAATAGTCATAACTGAAGATGGTAAGGCTTCCATAAAAAAGATCATTGCTAAAGACGAAACTCTTGAAGAACTGCCAAATTTAACTGAGGCTCTTTATAATTGTACGGATTCATTGCCTAAGATATTCCCGGCAATAAAAAGAGGGCAGCAAGTAAATACGCAGTTTACCTTGCCGGTAGTCATTTCCGTAAACTAGAATCGAATAGCGAGTTTTTTCAATAACCTAAGCGTTTCGTAGTACAACCAAACCAATGATACCAAAAGTCCCCAAGTAGCCAGCCATTCCTTGTATTTTGGTGCTTTGTTCTTATGGCGTTCGATATAATCGAAATCCAGCAATAAGGTAAACGAGGCGACAATGGCTGCTATGACATTGAAACCTATAGCAATCCATGATGTTCCCCATATAAAAGGTGTCTGAATCCCGAAAAATCGCAATATCCAAGAAATAATATAAATCATGAATATCGTTGCTGCCGACGTAATGATAATGCTTCGCAGCTGTTTTGTGACTACGATTATTCGTGTTTGATATAGAAAGAGAATGACGAAAAAAGTAACAATGGTAACGCCAACTGCTTGGTACGGAAGATCAGGGAACCTTGCATGTGCCCATGAGCTAATACCACCCAGGAAAAGTCCTTTGGAAATAGCATAAATAGGCACTAAAATATGCGCCCAATGTCTTTTGAAGGATATAAGGATACTACACACAATGGCTGCTAACATCCCACCATACGTGTACCATTTAATATTGACCCCTGAGGTGTACAGATCCCAGACATACACGGTCATTGAAGCAATGATAAGGATCATGGCAAGGGATTTAATGAAAATGCCTGTAACGGTCATTTTTTCTGAGGAACCGCTGCCTCCATCCCAGAAGTAGCTAGTAAAGGCAGGATTGGATGTCTTGTAATTGAATCGACTCACTATAAATTGAACTTGTAGCCAACACTGAGGTCGGTTGAAAAGTTACCTTGATTCTCTAGGAACAAGGCAAATAATTCGCCGTAAGATAGGGTTAAAAATCCGTTTTCGCCAACTTTGATGTCTGCACCAAGACCGAATATTACTGGTGCATCAAAATTACTATTGGACCGCTCTTCGGTCACAATTTGATTCATGCTATCCGTATAACTGAAATTGCCTTTTGATGCGCTAAAGGTGGCTAATTTCAGATTAGCATATATATTGAATTTTTCCTGTAAAATGAATCGATATCTGTATCCTAAGGATAATTCGGTGACAGAATAGTTGAGTGTTTCATTTTCAAAAGCATGCCTCAATCCTAAGAATGCGCCATGCCTTCTTGCCGTATTGTCATCATACAACTCAAGTTCTGCTGCAAGAAGTGGTGTTATGTCATTCTCTGGACCATCAACAAAGGGGTTGTTCGTAATTCCTCCAGAAAAACCTAAACGGGTTTTAACTGATATCTTTTTAGTATTGTAAACATAACTAGGATCAATAGCAGCATTGTAAGTATTTACGAAATCCTTAAGGCTATAGAGCAAAAGCTTCACCTTGCTAAAATCCATCTCGGAATCGGCCATGAATTCTTTCAAGGTATTCAGGTATTCCTCATTGTATTTTCCGTTATCATTTTTGGTATTTACAAGTTCTTTTATAGTGTTATCCTTCCTTAAAAAATACCTGTAATTATTGTCAATGATGTTCCATAAAAGATCTATCGTACTACTTACTTCTGTCTTAAGTATGTATGATTCGCCATTTACGGTATAGGTTTCCTGTGCTTGAAGTGGTGTGGCACAGCAAATCACCAATGCTATAATAAGTACTGTTCTCATTTCGATTTGGGCTTGAAATTCAAGTAAAGTTAACAAAATATTAAAAAGACCCTTATTTCTCGAAGGTTCTCCCTTTCCACTGATAGCCACCATACCATGCTGACAGTGCGATATAGACATTGAAAATCGGATAGAAAAGACTTACAAGAACATAGGGCCTTAAATGTTGACTTGCCTCCAGGAATTGAGCTGTTTTTTGAATTAGCCAAAGATCGATCCAGAATTTGACCAGGAAGACATAGCCTATTGTCTTAAAACTAAAAACATTGAAAAATGCTAGGAACAAAGCGGCTAAAAGAGAAAAATTCATCAGCAAAACAATAGCAGCTACGATTTTGGAGAATGCATTGCCATAAGATGAGGTCTTGGCTGCCCATCTTTTTCGTTGTGCGACAAGTAACGACCAGGTTGCTTGAGCCTTTGTTGTAACCATGGCCTGCTTGCTTTTTAGATATTGTACCTCTTGAGGAACGTGTTCGACGAATTTTTCCAAAAGGAAAATGTCATCTCCAGAAGCAATATCCTTACTCCCAGAAAAACCGTTCAGTTCAAGAAACGCCTCTTTTTTATAGGCTAGATTGGCGCCATTACAAAGAAATGGTTTATTGATGCCAAAAGCACCTATAGTAGCCCCAGCTAAGCTCATGAAATCCATAAACTGAAATCGCTCAAAAAGAGAATGATCAATATCATATGTCACTGGTCCAACCACCATTTCTGGCTTTTTCTCCTGAATGAAGGCATCGAATGTTAGAAGCCATTCGTTATGGAAAATGCAATCTGCATCGCTCGTAAGAATCCATTCATTCTTGGCCTTATTGATAGCTGTGGAGATGGCATCTTTTTTGGGTGAGTTGGTCTTTCGGTCATTCGATATAACCTTCATGTTGATCTTGCTACTGTCAAGGAATTTCAATATGATATCCAATGAATTATCTTCAGAATCATCATTAACGAGAATGACTTCATACTTATCGGAAGGGTAACTAAGTCCTGAAAGCGACTTCAATAGGTCTTGCAGGTTTTCTGATTCATTCCTAAAAGGAATAATGATGGTAAAAGTGGTTTCAGGATGTGAGTCCAGTAGCTGAAATCCTTTCACCTTGTCGAACCCATAAATAAATCGGCCAATAATAACGAGATAGGTAACAGTTATGATTATCAGAGCTAATATCATTCGTCGTTTTCGGGTAAATAGTTAAAGTTCAGGACATGATAACCTCCAATTATGGATGGAAGAACAAAATTCAGGGTCCACATCAATGTAACGATACAAAGCACTAATAATTCATTGATTCCCATCAATCCGAATATGTAAACTGCCACACCTCCTTTGATCACGACATCGAAAAGAAAAAGCGTAGGCACCACTGAAGAAAGCAAATACATACTTGAGATACCGATCATTGCTTGCAAATAACTTAATTCTGTATTGAAGAGGGATAGCAAGAAATAGAACTGAAACGAAAATATCGCATAGCGAATACATGAATATAATAGAATCTTTACTTTTTTCTGGATTGGAATTTCTTGTACGAATTTAAAAACACGCTCAATTGAAAACCCCTTTATCTTGAATTTATTCTGGGAAATTCCAAATGTAAAGAGCACTGCAACAACAAGAATCACCATGCCAAATCTCGATAATCGGTAATAGGATATTGTAACATCATAAGTAGTTATGAAATAAAAAAGTCCAATAACACCGAATATCACGGTCATGCCCATCTGTGATATATTCCCGAGAAGGTTCAATAACAATATGCGTTTTCTGAATCTTTGGGCGAAATAGATTGCTTTTGCCCCATATTCTCCTATTCTATTTGGGGTAAAAAGAGAAGCGGTAAGAGCACCGAAGCTTTGTTTTGAAGACTCCAAAAAAGTGATTTTCTTAATGTAACCTACTAATTCCTTCCATTTCAAAATTTCAAAAAACCAGTTGAAAATGGTCAAAAACAGCAAGAAAATGATACTTTTTGGTGTAAAAACGTCCTTTTTTGATAAAAAATCAACAAAAACAAGAAAATCCAATTCTCCGTTAGTAATCAATTTTTCATAAATGAAATAAGCGGCACCTGCAACAATGGTCAATTTGATAAGTACAAAAAAGAATTGTTTAGTTTTGTAAGGTAACGCATAGTACATGCCCACAAATTAAAACTATTATTGCGACATGGTATCTCTTTCAAGAAAATTCACTTCAGCATTAAGCCTACTGATATTTTGCTCGATCACCCTGAGCGGCTTATCACAAAGTGAGACCAGTAAATGGAAATTTCAATTGGCTTTTGGTGTAAATTTTCCTGAGAATACGGGGCTTGTAAATCCATATGAACCGAAATCTGTTAATTTCCCATCCATAAATCTTGGTGTACAGCACATGTTCAAGGGAGATCTTGGAGCGAAACTTGACTTTGGGTACAATCGTTTTACCAACACAGATGGAACTCCAGAATTCAAGACGAATTATACGAGACTAAATGCACAACTTGTATACGACCCTACTGAAAAAATATCGTTCTTACCGCCTCATTTTGGCGTCGTTGCACATATTGGACCTGGTATAACCTTTATGAAACCACTTGGAAGTTTCACGGAGAATAAACAAACCTATGTTAATCTGCTTGGAGGTTTAGAATTGCATTATGGAATAACCCAAACAGTTTCTATTTATACAGACCTATCATATATATACGCCTTGGCTGGGGATAAGACCTATGACCCACCTCAAGAAGGTTTTGGGGCATTTCGAGGGAATCTTTTTACGGTAAGTCTTGGAGTTTCAGTTTCATTGAGTGGTTGTCAATATTGCGATTGATGGCGAAGGAACTCATCATATTAGGGATTGATCCAGGAACCACTATAATGGGTTTTGGACTGATAAAGGTGGTAGATAAGAAAATGGAGTTCATGCAACTCAATGAACTCAATCTCAAGAAATATAGCGACCATTACGTTAAGCTTAAATTGATTTTTGAACGCACCATACAACTCATCGAAACGCATCATCCAGATGAAATTGCCATTGAAGCACCTTTTTATGGCAAGAACGTACAAAGCATGCTGAAACTAGGTCGTGCTCAAGGTGTTGCCATGGCGGCCGGATTATCGCGACAGATTCCAATAACTGAATATCTGCCAAAGAAGATTAAAATGGCAATTACTGGTAATGGTAATGCAAGCAAGGAACAAGTAGCTAAAATGCTTCAAGGAATGCTAGCTCTTAAGGAGTTGCCGAAGAACCTGGATGCTACCGATGGTCTTGCTGCAGCTGTTTGTCATTTTTATAATCTTGGAAAACCAACTGTGGGCAAGAGTTATACTGGTTGGGATGCTTTTGTAAAACAGAATGAAAAACGAATAAAAAAATAATCGCTATCGCTGGTATTTATATCCACATACCCTTTTGTAAACAAGCTTGTTACTATTGTGATTTTCATTTTTCGACCTCATTGAAGAAAAAGGATGAACTGATTCAAGCCCTTGTCAAGGAAATAGAATTACGAAAGAATGAGATCTCGAATATAGTTGTAGATACTCTATATTTCGGCGGTGGAACACCGTCACTTTTGACAAATGATGAATTACAATTATTGATAGATGCGGTTCATCAGAATTATAAAGTAACTGATGTTCCTGAAATCACTCTTGAAGCCAATCCGGATGACCTTACTCAAAAACGAATAAAGGACTTAACAAATTCACGGATCAATCGGTTGAGTATAGGAATTCAATCTTTTTTTAATGAAGACCTGAAGCTTATGAATAGGGCACATGATTCACAAGAAGCCAAATCTTGTTTAGACATAGCTAGTGAGTACTTCGAAAACATTTCTATAGACTTGATCTATGGAATACCAGGTGCGAGCAATAAACGTTGGCAAGAAAATATCGATATTGCGTTGTCCTATGAATTGCCTCATATTTCGAGTTATGCACTTACAATCGAGCCAAGAACAGCACTGGAATCTTTTATAAGGAAAGGCATTATAGAAGAGGTAGATGAAGAAAAGGTGGAAGAACAATTCCTTATACTAGTGGAGATGTTAGAAAAAAATGACTTCATTCATTATGAATTGTCCAATTTTGGCAAAGAAGGGTTTTTCAGCAAGAACAATTCTGCTTATTGGCAAGGCAGATCATATATAGGAATAGGCCCATCAGCACACTCATATAATGGAGAACAAAGATCCTGGAACATTAAGAACAATAGCAAATACATAACTGCGCTTGCAAAAGACACATTGCCTTCTCAATGTGAATCCTTGTCTATTAACGACAAGTTCAATGAACGTGTAATGACCGGACTGCGCACAGTTTGGGGCGTTTCCTTGGAAAAAATTGAAATCGATTTTGGTGAGGACATGAAAAACTATCTATTACGACAGTCAAAGAAATACGTGGATCAACAATTGTTGTATATTGAAGATGATAAATTAGGGGTAACAAAAAAAGGTAAATTCCTCTGTGATGGCATTGCCTCAGAATTATTTAAATTGAAATAGAATTGAATAGTACCATCAGATTAAATAACAAGGCTTATAATATAGATCTTGCCAAGCCTCTGGACATTTCAATACCAATACAAGCTTCAGGGGAAAATGTGAATGCTTGGTATATTGAAGAACCGAAGATCAAGAAGGTTTTGAGCGTCGATAATGGTGACCAGGTTAATTTCAATACATGGACGATTAATCCACATGCCCATGGCACGCATACTGAAACTGTGGGGCATATAATAGAAAACGGACCAAGTATCAATAAGTGCTTGAAACAATTCTTTTTTAGGGCAGAATTGATCACTGTGGCACCCGAGAAAAAAGGTGACGATATGATCATTTCAAAGAAGCAAGTCCAATTGTTACTCAAACAGAAGAAACCAGAAGCCTTGATTATTAGGACCATGCCTAACACAAAAGAAAAAAAGAGCAGGCAATACTCAAATACAAATTGGCCCTATGTCGAACCAGATGTGATGGATATGGCCAGGCAACGCGGAATAAAGCATTTCTTAATCGACCAGCCCAGTGTAGATAAGGAGAAAGACGAAGGTAAATTATTGTCTCATAAGGCGTTTTGGAATGTTGAAGGAGAATTAAGAAAAGATTGCACTATCACAGAACTGATCTATGTTCCAAATAAAGTTAAAGATGGGAGTTATATCTTGAATCTCCAAATCGCACCGATCGAGAACAATGCTTCTCCTAGTAAGCCAATCTTATATAAAATAGAACAAGCACAAAACAAATTGTAAATTAAATGGAGGCATTCTTAGGAATCATCATTGGAATTATAGCTACTATAGGAGTTGTTACTTATTTGAAAAGCGCACAACAGAAAAGATTGGCAAACTCGCAATCGGTTATATTACTTGAAAAAATCCGAAGCGTGTGCAAATTTATCACCGTTGAAGGTGATTTTGCTGAAATTTATCATTATGAAGATGTCAAAGAGCGCTTTTTGAAAATGATTACAAGTAAAAAGAAAGCACTGGTAGTAATTAATGCCAAAGCACATATAGGATATGATCTTTCGAAGATTCAATTGAAAGCAGATAAAGACAATAAAAAGATCTTTTTAGAACATTTTCCACAACCAGAAATTTTATCAATAGAAACTGATTTAAATTACTACGATAAATCAGACGGTTATTTCAATAAATTTGAAGCTTCAGATCTAACTGGATTGCACCAGGAAGCTAAACAACACATTCAGGAAAAAATACCTGAAAGCGGTTTGATCCAAATAGCTCAGAAAGAAGCTTTAGAAACCATTTCATTAATTGAAACCATAGTGGAAACTATTGGATGGAAATTGGATTATTCTGCTTTAGAGATTGAGGAAAAACCGAAGAAATTAGAAAAATGAATATCGAACAGCTTCGTGAACACTGTTTAGCAAAAAATAAAGCAACCGAAGATTTTCCATTTGATGACCATACGTTGGTGTTTAAGGTTTTGGGAAAAATGTTTGCCTTATTTCCACTAAAAAAGTGGGAAAACGGTGAAGCCTCAATGATGCTAAAATGTGATCCTGATAGAACTGTTGAATTAAGGGAACAGTATGAAAGCATTTACGCAGGTCCTTATGTAAGTAATAAACATTGGAATACTGTAGATATTTATAAGGGCGAACTTAACCACAATTTTGTACTAGATCTTATTGATCATTCCTATGATATGGTAGTTAAGGGTATGACTAAGAAACTTCGAGAACAATTGTAAATTCTATCTAATTTTAAAAGTAAGTTAATCCTTAGAGACAAAGTAGTCGTTTATTGAGCAATTTTAATAATCAATTTATTACAAAATATTTTGTATATTGAAATGCTTCTTATCAAAAAATTATTCCCTTAGTTGATATTTTATTGACAATCATTGCTCCAAATATTAAATTGTAATTTATTAACCAATTATATACTAATTTAAAATTTGAAATTATGAAGACAACCAACCGATTAAGTATTGTATTCCTTACAATGCTATTGCTATTTAGTACCGCACTTTTTGCTCAAGATGAAATGAAACGCCCAATGTACGTTGTTGCAACTACTTTACAT
>JABDMQ010000201.1 GCA_013001365.1 Flavobacteriaceae bacterium | reverse complement strand
AGAAGCAATAGACAAATTGAGAGAATTATTACTGTCCAAACCCTAACTGCTAATTCGGGGTCAAGTCCTAGATTTCCAAATAATGTAGAAGCCAGGCCTGCAGTAACTATTGTCACTGCGGTTTGTATTGTAAACATAGTTGCTAAAGTCAAAATGGCGTATGCTATCAAGACTCCTTTTCCTAGCTTTTTATAACCATGTAGCAGGCTTTCACCTGTTGCGGAAGCATACCTCGGTCCGAACTGGAAGAATGGGTACTTGAAAATATTCACCAAAATCAAAGCCCAAAGCAGTCCAAAACCAAAATCGGCTCCAGCTCTTGTCGACTGGACTAGATGCGAAACTCCAATGGCTGCTCCGGCAAAAAGCAAGCCTGGCCCTAATTTCTTTATTGATACCATTATTCTGTCTGAATGATTTCTGAAAGTAGTTTTTTTGCCCTTAGAAGTTTAACCTTTATATTACTCATGGGCTCATCAAGTTTGATGGCAATTTCTTTATAGCTCAATTCTTGAAAATACCGAAGGTTAATGATTTCTTGATATGCTGGTTTTAATTTTTTAATGTCCTTTAGCAGTTTTTCAAGATTTTGTTCCTTGATGATCTTATCTTCTGGAGTTGGCGATTCATCAATGATCCTTTGAACTTGTTCTTCATGATTGTCCATGGTTTGGTCCGAAATCGACTTCTTCCTTTTTCTTAAAAGGTCGACATGTATGTTCTTGGAAATGGTTATTAACCAAGTAGAGAATTTATATTCTTCCTTGAAGGTCTTGATCTTGTCGAATGCTTTAGAAAATGTTTGAATAGTAATGTCCTCAGCATCATTTTCGTTTTCTGTTCGTTTTAACTGAAATCCATAAACTTCGTTCCAGAAAGTATCCAATAAAAAACTGAAGGCCATTTGGTCATTCTGTTTGGCTTTACTGATAGCATCCTTTATTTCCAACGACTTTGTTTTGTGAAGAGATTGGAGATAAAGATAGATAATTGAAAGGATATTAAAAACAACTCCAGGAATGGCAAAAAGGGTACGAGGTCCTTTTCCTTTAACTTATAGGCAGAAATGCCAATAACTATGTATTTGATTATAATAATGCCTAAGAATAGCCCTAATACCATATAGATTTTATACTTATAGATAAGTAAAATGATGAAAAGGGTCCAGAAGAATAATTGTGACAAATAAAAAAGACCAAGCAACTGCTTATGAATGATCTTGTATTTAAAAGCGGTGGAAACATGACGTTTCTTTTGTCGAAACCAATCCATTAATGTCGTTTCAGGTATTGATTCTGTAAAACTAAAAGGTGAGATATTTGAGGCAACATTGTCCTTCGTAGCAATCTGATTTACAAAAAGGTCGTCATCACCGGAAAGAAGGTTCATATGATTTACAAACCCATTGTTTTCAAAAAACGCTTCTTTCTTGTAGGCTAAATTCCTGCCAACACCCATATAAGGAATACCGCATAGTGCGTATGAGAAATATTGAATTGCTGTTATTAAGGTTTCGTATCGAATAAGCTTGTTAAGTAGAGAGAAAGAAGTCTTTGCATAGGCACCATAACCTAGAACAATTTGCTTACCTTCCTCAAAATAGGCACTCATTTGCTTGATCCAATATCGTGAAAGTGGTTTGCAATCTGCATCTGTTAAAAGAAGATAGTCGAATTTGGCAGCTTTAATACCAAGGGTGAGAGCATATTTCTTATTTCCCCAAAAAGTTTCATTCTGCTCTACATCAACCACTCTTACATGATGGTATCTATTGGCATATATTTCCATTATGTCCAATGAGCTATGTAGAGCCGTCATTTACCAAGATGACCTCGTAGTTTGGATAATCCTGATTAACTATGAAAGGCAAAAAAGACTTTAAGTATTCTGCTTCATTCTTAGCACAAATGATTACAGAAATGTTGTGATTCTTTTGTTTCCTAGCCTTGGGCTTCAATAAAGCGAGCTTACTAAAAATAACCACGTAATAGAGTCCTTGGACGATGGCTACCACTATAAAAAGATATAATAGTAGCTCAGGGATGATCATGAAATCTGTATGTTATGAATGATTGGGTTGGTTACAATCTGCAAATTGATCTGGGGTCTTGCCGCAGAAACCACAGGCTTCACCGCTTTCGTTCAACATTGGATTTTGACTAGCACAGGTTCCTGCGAATTCTCCATTTTTTTTGGCCCAAAGTTTAATTGCAATTCCTGCAATTGCGAGACCTAACATGATAAGTGTTATAACAAGGAGTTTCATCGAACATTAATTTAAGCAAAGTTAATGTTTAAATAGAAAAAAATTCCTGAAAATTCAGGAATTTTTAATCGCGCCTAGGTAATTAAACCATTGGATTATTTGTTATTATTCTGAAGTGAGATATTGGCAACAGAATTCTCAACAGAGGCGGTTTGATTGCCTCCCTTTGGTTCAATTGTAATATTATAACTCAAAGCATCTTCTAGGTAAGGAACAGGAATCAAGTTACGATTAGATTCATCCAGGATTCCTAAATTAACCATTTTATCATTTACTTCAGCCCATAACTGATAAATCTGATCATCTGGTAACTGAGGTAGGTCCACTACATCTATCATCGACAACTTATCCACAGTATTGATATATGCCACTGTTTTTAGATTCTTAGCACGCTTGTTTCCCCTAAGAATGTATTTATTGGTTTCAGGATTGTTAAGCATGTCATATTTCTTGGTAATATCAGCTAATTCAGATTGTGTATGCGCGGCATCGATCAGTAATTCATTTAGCTCATCATTTACCATGTTATTTTCATCAATCAAAGATTGATTCTGAGTGTACAGGAATAAAGACAATGCTCCGAAAAGAACAGCCGCTACACTTGCAGCAATTCCAAACCATGGAATTGGCTTTCTAACTTGAGATAATGCAATAACTGGCGTTTCATCAAGCTCCTTCAAAATATCATTCAGGATATTCCTAGGAGGTTCAACAGCATTACTTTTGGCTAGAATCTCTAGGTTATCTTGAAGCAAATTGTATTCCGCCTTTACTTCTGGATATTCAGAAATAAAAGCTTCAACTTTATAGTTTTCAGAATCATTGGTATCTCCTACCAGATATCTTTCTAGCAGGCCTGACCCTAAAAATAATTGTACTTCTCTTTTCATTTCATTAAAATTTAATAAATCAAAACCATCAGCATTAATCGTCATATACTTTCTTGAGTTCCCTCAAGCCGATCTTTAGGCGAGACTTAATCGTTCCAAGCGGGATATTTAGTTCTTCGCTTGCTTCTTGTTGCGTCATTCCTTCAAAGAACAAGGCATCAAGAACGATTTGATACTTTTGATCCAAAGTTGCAACATGCTGTTTTAAATCCATTACATCTTGATTTAACTCTGCTGTTGCAATTTTATATACGTTTGAATCCTCAATTTGGACTTCTTTACCGTTTCTATTGTTATAACTTCTCAATTTATCGATAGCCGTATTCCTCGCAATTCTATAAAGCCATGTAAACAATTTGGCTTTTTTCCTATCGTATTTATGGGCATTCTTCCAGATCTTAATGAAGCTCTCCTGCAAGGCATCTTGAGCGAGCGCCTCGTTCTTGGTTATCTTGTTAATTACTCCATATAAGGTACTTGAGTAATTTTCATAGAGAAGATTCAAGGCCCTTTGATCGCCTTTACCAAGTAAATCCGTTATTTCTTTTTCAAGATTTTGACTCAATTTCTGCTTTATTAATGGATTTTAACAATTTTTAAGTAATACGAAAACATCCAATTGCGTTTTCAATACGTAAATAAAATAACAAACGAAACAGTTCCTATTTAATTGTAAAATTAACAAAAATTACGCTTAAGGAACTCGGAGTAAGTTACTAGTTTAAAGAATTTTAGATTATAGATAGTATCGTACTTCCTCGATGATTGATTAATAGCTTTTTCTTTCTATCTATAATATAAAAGCCTTACAGAATTCTGTAAGGCTTTTTAGTTCTTGAGTTATGGCTTTATATGCTAGGCCTCAGCAAATGCATCTTCTGCAACTGCTCCTGCCAATTCTCCTGCGTTGAAATCAGGTGCATAGTTATATTTTAATATAGGCTTTAGAGTTTCTCTAACATAGTTGATGTTATTCTCATTGACATAAAAACGATAATTGAAATATCTTTTGAAGAAGATCAAAGAAGTATGCAATAACGCCAATGGAACTATATTCTGGTATTTCAAGAATGCATCCACTTTCTTGATCCTATAATTCGTGATCAAGAAGAACAGGTTCCTATTATCAAAGAAATACTTCGAAAGCTTCAATTTGTTAAGAGGTTCTTTCCGGTCTACTAGAA
>JABDMQ010000200.1 GCA_013001365.1 Flavobacteriaceae bacterium | reverse complement strand
ACAAGGGCTCATCGAGATCGAAGGACGTAATATCAGGATTCTGGACCTTGAGCAACTAAAGCAAATGTACTAAGGCCTCTTTCACATCCTTTATTAAAATTCAAATATGATGAAAATCATATTTTTTCAGTCATCTTCAGATTAGATTTGTTTCTCAAATGAATTTAAATGAAGAATATTTTACTGCCAACGGATTTTTCTGATAATTCGTGGAATGCCATAAAATATGCCCTTGGTCTTTTCAAGGATAACACATGTAATTTTTATTTGCTTCACGTTAATAGATTAACAAATCTAGTAACAGCAGATGCCTCTTATACCCCAACTAAAGATGTGATAGAAGAGGTTTATACAAAACCCTCAAAGACGCAATTACGCGAAATGCTCAAGCGTATTTCTGAGGAGGTTGGTCGTAATGATAATCATAGCTTCTATACTCTGGTCGATTATAATTTTTTCATTGAATCCATAAGACGGCATGTTGAAGACAAGAAGATCGATACGATAGTAATGGGTACTAAAGGCGCCTCCGGCTTAAAGGAGTTCATTGTTGGGAGCAATACAGGAGATGTAATCACAAAAGTACAGTGCACCACATTGGTCGTTCCCGAGAATGCTGTTTATTCAAGATTCAAGGAAGTTGCATTTCCTACGGATTTTACATTGTCGTATAGCATAAATACGCTCCGCCCGATTTCTGATATCTTGAAAAATTCTGATGCAACGATCAGGATTCTTCATATTGTAAAGAATAATGAGGAGTTCAATGGCGAACAAAAGGAGAATAAGGAATTATTAGAAGATTATTTTGCAGACTATAAGCATGGCTTTCATTTCCTTACCAATAAAAAAGTTGAGGACGCTGTACAATGTTTTGTAGAAAGTCGAGACATTGACCTTATTGTCATGGTTGCTAAGAGCCTTAATTATTTTCAGCAGATCCTATTTCATTCTAGGGTTGAGAAAATAAGTTACCACACCAAAATACCGTTTTTGGTGCTTCACGAATAGAAATTTATGATGGATATATCTGAGTTTCTGGCAAAGTTTTGGGGATGGTACTTGATCATCTTCTTTTTAATACTTAGTTTTAATCCTAAACGTATTAAACAGATCTTCAATGACCTAAAAGATGAAAAATTCCTAATAGTATCATCTTTCCTTGCAATTATTGTTGGGCTACTAAATGTATTGTTCCACAATATTTGGGAAGCGAATTACAAGATCGTCATCACCTTGATAGGCTGGCTGGCGTTGCTTATTGGACTGTCTCTGTTCATTTTCCCTAAGCGAACAGTAACATGGTTAGAGTTCATAAATATCAAGTTTGTTCAAGTTATTTATACCTTATTATTCTTCGTTGGTATTTATCTTTTGAACATGGGCTATGAGATACTCATGGCATAGTCCAGTCTCCAATAAATAATTTGCTATAAACACAAAAACTGATGGATGTCATATTTTGGTATAAGAATATTCAGTAAAATTGTGCGTTATTTATATGTGACTTGAGGGTGGGGATTCTCGGTCATAAAAATTTTAAGCTATAAGTCAAGTCAAAGCCAAATATCTTTATTTGGCTTTTTCTTTTTGAGCGCCTAAAGCTTTTCTCCGAAAGAAAGATCGCCTGCATCACCCAGACCAGGAATAATATAGCCCTTACTGTTCAATTCTTCATCAATGGTAGCAATCCACATATGAGTGCTATCTGGAAAAATCGAATTAACGTATTCAACTCCAGAGCTTGAACCAATAACAGAAACAATATGGATTTGTTTGGGTATTCCGTGTTTTTTCAAGGCATTGAAAACATTCTCCAGGGTTTTGCCTGTTGCTAACATCGGGTCGGTAAGTACCAATGTCTTATTGGATAAGGATGGTGCAGCCAAGTATTTTACGTTTACCTCAAATGCATCTTGGTTGTCGCGATGTAATCTATAAGCAGAGATAAAAGCGTTTTCTGCTTTGTCAAAAAAATTAAGCAGTCCTTGGTGTAGTGGCAGTCCAGCCCTTAAAACGGAGCAAAGGACCAATTCATTTTTAGGCAAGGACATCTGCTTACTTCCAAAAGGTGTTTCGATTTCCTTGGTACCGTAGTTCAGGGTCTTGCTGAGTTCGTAACTCAGGATTTCCCCAATGCGCTCAATATTATTGCGAAATCTCATAGAATCCTTCTGAATATTGACATCTCTTAATTCGGCAATGAATTGATTAAGAACAGATTGGTCGTTACTGAAATCATGTATCTGCATAACAATGTGTTGGCATTTGAGAAATTAAGATACTTAAAATCAATTTAATGATATTGGTCATAATTCTTTATCTTCTCATTCAATAAATTGTAATAAATTCTAATACTATTATCATATGACTATTAACATTCAATTTGTACAAATGCCGACTAGTGAGACCATGGAAGATTATACCATTAAAAAGCTTGGTAATCTTGCCAAGAAATATGAATGGCTAATAAATTCCGAGGTATATTTCAAGAAGGAGAATGACCCTAAAGGAAAAGGTAAAATATGTGAAATTGAATTAAGCCTTAACGGTCCAAGGATATTCGCTTCCTCTAATGAGAAGAATTATGAGATGGCTGTTAAAAGCACAATTAAGGAATTAGAGAAGAAGCTTAAGAAACGAAAAGCAGAGATGAAGCCTTATATGTAAATTGGGTATTCAATTAAACTATTATTGCTAAATAATTATCTGATAATTATCATAGTTACTTTCTTGTTCCAACACTAAATTTAAGCAAATGATAAGCTTAGTGTTATGAGAAAAATACTGATTCCAACCGACTTTTCAAGCAATGCATTCAATGCGATGCAATATGCTGTCGAGCTTTTCAAGTACGAAAAAAGCGAATTTTTCATCATGCATGCCTATCAGGATGATATCTATGCGGATAAAGCGTTATTGAGCAGGGAAACAATGAACGAAGTCACCAGGATCATTAGTGATAGGTCAGAGAATCAATTACAGGAAACATTAAAGCAAATAAAAGAGATATCCCCTAATCCGCGGCATAACTACAGTATCATATCTGCAAATAGTATGTTACTTGATGAAGCAGCCAAGATTGTCGATGACGAAAATATCGATATTATTGTCATGGGTACTAAAGGTGAGACGAACGATAGGAAAATGACTTTTGGGAGTCATACACTACAGGTCTTGAAATACGTACATTGCCCAGTTCTGGCAATTCCTGAGAACTATAAATACACACAGCCAAAACAAATTGTCTTTCCTACTAATTACATGATTCCATACAAAAGAAGGGAATTGAAGTTGTTATGTGAAATGGCATCACCTTATCGGGCCAAGATCGAAATGATCTACATTTCAGAATTCGATAAATTGTCCTTGCGGCAAGAGGACAACCAAAACTTCATTAAAGATGAACTGTGTAAGAACGAGATCGAATTCAAGACCCTCAAGGCCAAAAATGTAAAAAAGGCCATCGATGACCATATAAAGGAGCATAATGTTGATATGTTGGTCATGGTAAATACAAGGCATTCTTTCTTGGAGAATATCCTGTTTCGATCCACTATAGATAAAATATCGCTGCATGTTGCTATTCCTTTCCTAGCTATGCAGAACATTAGACGAAATTGAACATTAATTAAAATTCTGAATCATGAAAAGAATACTTCTTCCGACAGATTTCTCAGAAAATTCCTGGAATGCGATTAAATACGCCCTTCAATTATTCAAGGATTCAGAATGTAATTTCACCTTATTGAATACTTACACGCCAATGATCTATCAGTTTGAATACACATTGGAAAGTTCAGTAGGTGCTGAACTGGTGGATGCGATGAGGGAAACATCAGTATCAAAGCTTGATGAGATGGTTGATAGGATTGAAAAAGAATTCAAGAATCCAAAGCATATATTTGGCAAGACATCTTCATTCAATACGCTTTTAAGAGAGATCGATGAACTTTACGAAGGTAATACCATGGATTTAATAGTTATGGGTACCAAAGGCGCTACAGGAGCAAAGGAGATATTGTTTGGCTCTAACACTGTACATGTATTCAAAAATGCTAAATGCCCTGTAATTGCCGTTCCGAGTGGTTTTGAATTTGAAGAACCTCATGAAATCTTGTTTCCCTCTGATTACGAAGTTGATTTTGAAGACAAGCATGTTGCGCTTATCAAGGAAATTGGTTCGGCCTATCATGCTAGGGTTAATATCATGAATGTATCTTATGGATATGACCTATCCGAGAATCAAGAAAAAAATCGTAAGAAACTTGAAGGATACTTTAAAGGCATTGCACATTTATTCCATAATGTAAGTAATCAAACGGTTGCTGGTGCAATAACAGAATTTCAGTTAAAAGCCAGGGTTAATTTATTGACGATGATAAATAACAAGCATTCTTTCTTCGAAAATCTGTTTTTTAAGTCGACGATCAATCAAATAGGCTTTCATTTAGCAATACCATTCTTGGTCATTCCAACGAAATGATGTTAGAGTTTTATGATTTACGTCATATTTTAAAATAAAAAGCTTCTTTAATTTCACTATTGAAATAAGATATGTATCTTATGAGTAAACCAAAAAACCAATGAAGAAAATAATCGTTCCAATAGATTTTTCACAGCATTCAGAATATGCTTTGAAGACCGCTGCAAGAATGGCCAAGAAAGCCAATTCAGAAATCATTGTACTGCACATGTTGGAGATATCTCAAGCAGTATTGACCACAACAGATAGCGAGCAGAGTAGCAAAGCCGTTTTTTTCTTGAAATTGGCAGAACAGCGTTTCGATGAATTCTTGGACAAGGATTATTTGGATGGTGTAAAGATCACACCTCTTGTTAAGCATTTTAAGGTATTCAGCGAAGTCAACGATGTTGCCAAAGAACAAGGAGCAGACCTTATTATCATGGGCTCTCACGGCTCAAGTGGTTTCAGGGAAGTGTTTGTTGGTTCCAATACCGAGAAGGTGGTAAGGCATTCGGATATACCAGTTCTTGTTGTTAAGAATGCGCCACAAGAGACAGGGTACGAAAAAGTGGTCTTTGCTTGTGATCTTTCTAAGGATTCGATAAACCCATATAAAAAGGCAAAGGAAATGTTCGAAAGGCTAGGAACAAAAATGCAGGTTCTTTATGTTAATCTGCCAAGCATTAGTTTTAGGAGCTCAACGGAAATCGAACAGAAAGCGAAAGATTTTTTCAATCTAGCAGATGGTAATCTCGATGGCATGGAATACGTTAATTTCATTTCCGACTACAGTGTAGAAAAAGGCGTATTGAATTTCTCTAATAAGATCGGTGCCGATCTAATTTCCGTACCTACTCATGGAAGAAAAGGGCTTGCCCACTTTTTTGAAGGAAGCATAACAGAAGATATTGCCAATCATTCCAAATTACCGGTAATGACCTTTAAGATCTAATAAGAATACTTCTACTTGTTATATATTGTTAGTTAGTTATTAAAAACGGTTGAAGTTGAAAAGAGCTGAATGAAAATTCAGCTCTTTTTTATGTTTTCAAAGTGGTAAGAATGCTTGTGCCGCCTTAATTTCCTGAGAAAGTTCATCAATTTTCATTTCACCGAAGCTTTGAAGTAATTCTGACCGTATTGAACTAATTTTGTTATGTAAAGGGCAAGGTTTAAATTCATTGCACTTTTTTAAATTCAAAAGGCAATTGGTCAATTTTTTTTCTCCTTCGATTGCAATTATTATGCTCAAGACGGAATGTTGTCGATCACCTTCACTTAAATAAAAACCACCTTTAGGTCCTCTACTTGAAGATATTATGTTTTCTTTTGATAGTTTCTGTAGCAGTTTAGCTATATATGCTTGAGGTACATTAATGGGTTTAGCAATATCCTTCACCATGACTTTGCTGTTTTCGCTCGAATTAACTGCTAAGAACAAAACGGCCTTCAACGCATATTTAGTAGATTTAGAAAGCATGATTCATTAATTGATCGAATGCAAATATAAAAAAGACATTTATATCCGAAATATGATTATTATCATGTTTTGTCAACAATTCAGAATCTAAATTTGTTTGACAAAATCAAAATCATATGAGGTCAACACTAAAACTATTAGCATTAATTCTAGTAATGGGATTTATGGCTTGCGGCGGGGAGGAAAAGAAAGAGGAAACTTCAAAAATCAAGCTCCAACGCCAAAAAACAGAGAAAAAGGTCGAAAAGAAGGCAGAAGGCATTCCAGCATCAAAAAGAATTGCATTAAACGATAAAGGTGTTGGACCAATTAAGACTCTAACCTTAGATGAATCAATTAATCAGGATATGGTTACTCATGGAGCAGATGTCTTTAAAAAGATGTGTACAGCTTGCCATAAAGTTGGAAAGAAATTCATTGGTCCAGCACCAAATAACATATTAGAAAGAAGATCGCCCGAGTGGGTTATGAACATGATTCTGGATCCAGAAAAAATGGTTAAAGAAGACAAATTGGCAAGAGACCTTTTAATTGAGTTCAATGGTTCACCGATGGCGAATCAGAATCTTTCTGAGGAAGATGCTAGAGCAGTCCTTGAATTCTTCAGAACACTAAAATAGATATATATGAAACCAATCAAACAGCTATTAATTGTTTTTGCAATCATTGCATTTATAAGCTCTTGCAAAAACGAAAACAAAGAAGCCTCATCGACCTCAACAGTTTCCAAGAGTGAAAACAATACCAACAAAAAAACCGGACAAGCATTTATAGAAGACGATGAAGGAGTTCCAAATTGCTTACAGATAGCAATAGGCTCTCCTGACCACGCAACCCTTGTTGCAGCAGTACAAGCAGCAGAAGTAGAGAATGCCTTGGTAAATGTCGGTCCCTTAACTGTTTTTGCACCGACAGATGATGCCTTTGCAGCACTGCCTGATGGTACAGTTGAGAATCTTGTGAAACCTGAAAATAAAGATGCCTTGGCCAACATATTAAAATATCATGTTACACCAGGTAATTTAAATACGAGCATTCTTACCAAGCTTCCAAAACTTGGTCAAGCAAACAACCAATATGTTAAAGTAGAAGTTGTTGATGGTAAGCCAGTAATAGGAGGTGCCAATATCATTGCCAGTGTCAAAGCTGGAAATGGTATCGTACATGTTGTAGACAAGGTATTATTGCCGCCGACCGAAGAAAATTAAATAACTAAACAATTTTTAAAACATGAAAAACTTATTAAAATCAACACTAGTATTAGTATCTGTTTTAGTGGCATTTACTGGTTGTAACAATTCAGGTAGTTCTAATTCTGGTGCTTTGTCCAGCAATGTAGCAGAAAGGGTCTATGTACCACCAGGACAGCACGATTCTCATTATGCTTTCATCTCTGGTGGATATAGCGGAAACGTTACAGTTTA
>JABDMQ010000199.1 GCA_013001365.1 Flavobacteriaceae bacterium | reverse complement strand
TTTGAGCGAAGTAGTTCGTTAATGCCATTCGTCCATAAGCCTTGAATTTATTAAGAAATCGTTCACCTCTTGGTTTCATATAGAACAGCAAGAAGCCAATAACTATTATAAAGGTCATGAATAAGTTGGACAGGTCATAAGCCGATAAGGCAAACATCGTAGTCCAACTCTCGAAATCCGGTGTCCCTTGGCCACCTTCTTTATTTCCTAGATAAAACAAGTATCCCATTAAGACAAAGGCTATTAATAACAAACCAATGGAGATGTACAGGGCTTCAATTAACTTCTTTCGATAGTCCCTGAACGCCTCAAAGAATTTTAATTTACCTGCATACAACCCAAGCAAAAAGAATGCAAAGGTCAGGTATCCTCTTCCAAAAACACCTAATTGAAAATCAAGCTTCATCAAATGACCTTCCTGAGTATTGCTAGCGAAGACTTCTAGCAAATTTCCATTTTTCAAAATATTGAAATAGGCAATTATGGCAGGATTATCTGGCGTAAATTCCACCCCGGAAAACAAGGATTGGCTGCCGAATAAAGCAAATGTTAAATAGCGTCCAGCACCTAACAACAATAGTCCAGTGACTACAAGGATATACTTTGGTTTTAACTTATAAAAAGGAATCAAGAAAACTCCTAATAAAGCATATATCGTCAGTATATCACCTCTATAGAACATATGATGTAATGCACCAATGATCAGTAATAAGATCAGTCGCCAAAGGAAGCGCCCTTCAAATCGAAGACCCTTTTGGTTTGCTTTGTCCATTTGAATGAAAAAACTCAAACCGAAAAGAAAGGAGAACAATGCAAAGAACTTGCCTCGTAAAAAGAGAAAAATAAATCCTTCTACAATACTATCGAGAATGCCTTGGTTGGCAGCTGCCATCGCATCGGCCGGTGGCATGCTACCAATAAAATTCTCTACCATGTGTACAATGACGATTCCTGCAAGGGAAAATCCGCGAAGAGCATCGACTGAGTGAATACGATTATCTTTCATAGACAAATTGATTGATAAAAGTCACTAAAGTAAAGATAAATGATGGAAATGTTTATTGATTCAAGTCTTTCTTTTTCCTGTAATGACTTACTAAAAAGAGGATACCCACGACCATAAATGGTAATGTGATCAATGCAATTATTCCTAGGCTCATTGAGATTGAATTATTCATTGCATAATTATGATTGAAAATGAAAGGGCTCAATCCAAGACCCAGCAGAATAAAGATGATTCCACCAATCTTTTCCCACTTCCAAGCGACAAGTAAAATACCTATGAGCACAAAACTAGGTATGAGGTGCATTAGGAATCCAAGTATCTGATCCCATGTCGATTCTCCATGACTGAAAGCATCCAACGCGAATAAGCTTATGAATAGAATTGCCAGAATACATAGTATACGTGGTAACCAATGAAAGAGTCCAACCGTTTTACTCATTTTATATCAAGACCTTGATTGCTCTATAAAGTACTTACTATAGTTTGAGTAGAGAAATGATTTAAATCAGGTCGGGAAGTTTATTTCTTCTTTAAATGCTTTTCAATATCACTTAAATGAAGCTTTAAGGCTTTCGCCGAAATCTGAATCTCCCAAATAAGAAATGCCAAGGATACAATCAGTAGGACAAGCGCAAAACCAAAAATATACACAGCCAGTACATGCTGGTCGATGTAAATAAGGAACATAGTAAGCACACAAAGCAATAGACTCGTTATTCCAAAAACCTGCATATAACGCGTCAAGTTCAACCTAAGTTTCAGGTTCTTAATTTGTTGGATGAGAGATTCATCCATTTCCTGAAGGTACTTTTCCTTTAAATTCCTTATGACTGCTGCATAGGCCAGGAACCTATTTGTATATGCTAGCATAATCAAGGAAATTGCAGAAAATAGTAAGGCTGGTGTCGTAAGGGTTAATTCTTCCATTTACTGCTCTTGGAGGAATTAAACATGTAATGCTCTATCATCAGTAGCAGCCAATGCGGCTTCTTTTACCGCTTCTGCATATGTAGGATGTGCATGACTCATTCTTGAAATGTCTTCTGCCGATGCTCTGAATTCCATTGCTGTTACGGCTTCGGCAATCAAATCGGCAACACGTGCACCGATCATATGCACGCCTAGAACCTCATCGGTGCTAGCATCTGCCAAAATCTTTACAAAACCATCAGTGTCCATACTTGCACGACTTCTACCTAAAGCCCTCATAGGAAACTGACCAACTTTATAAGATACGCCAGCCTCTTTTAATTCTTCCTCGGTCTTTCCTACAGCAGCTACTTCAGGCCATGTATATACAACACCAGGAATCAAGTTATAATCGATATGCGGTTTCTGTCCGGCAATGGTTTCAGCAACAAACACCCCTTCTTCTTCCGCTTTATGAGCCAGCATGGCTCCTTTTACAACATCGCCAATAGCATAGATATTAGGGACATTGGTTTGCAAATGGCCATTCACTTCTACACGTCCTCGATCATCCATTTTAACGCCTGCTGAATCTAGGTTTAATCCATCTGTGTATGGTCGTCGCCCTACAGAAACCAAACAGTAATCTCCTTTGAATTCGACTTCCTCGCCTTTTTTGTTATCAGCTTTAACGATGACTTCGTTTCCATTACGCTCCACTGATTTGACCTTATGCGATACATTGACCTTGAATTTAGCTTTCTTGAATACTTTGGTCAATTCCTTTGAAAGCGCCGAATCCATTGTTGGAATCAATCTATCCATATACTCGACAATAGTCACTTCTGAACCAAGTCTTCTGTAGACCTGTCCTAATTCCAGACCGATAACGCCACCCCCAATTACGATCATGTGTTTCGGGATTTCCTTTAGTTTAAGAGCTTCAGTAGAAGTTATTATTCGTTCCTTATCAAGTTTGATGAAAGGTAAACTTGAAGGTTTGCTGCCTGTAGCTATGATTACGTTCTTTGCTTCGATTTCGGTTTTTTCCTTACCATCTATCGAGATATGTGTAGCGTCCTTAAAACTGCCTAGACCTTCATAAACATCGACTTTGTTCTTTTTCATCAAGAAATCAATGCCACCAGTCGTTTGGTCAACGACTGCTTGCTTGCGAGCTATCATCTGCTCTAGGTTCACTTTTATGTCGCCAGGAATATCGATGCCATGCTCCTTGAAATGCTTCACGGCATCGTCATAGTGATGGGATGAATCCAATAAGGCCTTGCTCGGTATACACCCAACATTAAGACAGGTGCCACCGAGGGTTGAGTATTTTTCAATAAGGGCGGTTTTCATGCCAAGTTGAGCGCAACGAATCGCTGCTACATATCCTCCAGGTCCGGAACCTATTATTGCTACATCGTAAATATTCATATGACTTTATTTCGTGTTTTAGCGAACACAAAAGTACGACTTTGTAACTTTAATTGCGAATGAGAAGAAGTGAATTTTGTTCATGCATTTACAAAGAAAATTGGCCTATTTACCATCGACGAATGAAAGTAGAATAGGCCAATTATAGATAATCCCATGTAATACCTTTAATAAGGTAAAGTTTTAAAGCACTCAAATATCCAAAAATCCAGTAGTTATAACAATACTCAATTTGAGTAATTTAGATACTTGGCTCCTATATCAGATTCTTGTTGATCTTGAGTATTCCTAAAAGTTCACCTGTCGAATTAATGTTCAACTTTTTCAATATGTTACGACGATGTGTATCTACAGTGTTGTGACTGATAAACAGTTTTTCTGCAATTTGCTTACTAGAATAATTCAGTACAAGCAACCGAATGACATCACGTTCCCGATTAGTGATGCCGTCACTCAAAAGTTTTTGGGAAAAATTATTGAAATATTTCGTTTCATATTCATTTTCTGTATTAAGCAATTTTGCTGATGCTGTCTGTGGCAGGATTATTTCAGGACTTACGATTGTATAATGTGCCAATCCTATAATAGGCTTCATATTTGAATCGAATCCAAGGGGAGTTGTATTCTGTATGATATTCACATATTCATCCTTAGAATTCATTAATCTGTAATTCCAAGTATAGTTCATCTGATTCCTCTGCTCTAATGATATTTCTTTAGTAGTATATTCCATTAACGAATTCAGGGCTTGTAACCAATTATCAACATCTTCTGGATGTATCTTGCTCCAAAAGAACTTCATCCCGCCATCAAGTAAATCAGAGGTCTCATATCCCAAACAGGAATGCATGTTCTTACTAATATATTTGAACTCCAGATTCTGAGTGTCTGTTATACAGAAAAACGTCGAACTATAAGGAAGATAAAAATCCAATTCGATTAATTTCTTGATGTGTGTTCCTAGATTTGGCTTATCGTACGATTCGAAAATTTGACCATAAATTTCGTTGATCTGTTCTTGTGTCATTTTTTTTCAGGTTAAGTCACTAAACTCTATTTCATGAAAATTTTAAATAACTGAATCTCAATATAAGGAAATCTTGGTTTTCTCAGCACCTAAGGATTTCAAATAATCCTTGACTTCCAATGCCTCCTCTCCACCTTTTTCAGCATGATGTAACAAGGTAAAACCATGTGGACCTTTGGCATGTAATAATGAAGGTGAGAAATCAAGCATGGGTTTCAGGATTTCCATCCTCCCAAATAAAGCTGCGGTAAAAACATTGGCTTGGGCACCTTTGTCTAGAAAATATTTCGCTAATTCCTTATGACCCACATGACTTGCGGCACCCAACCCAGTTTCGAAATCGCCATATCTCCAATCGTGAGCGGCATTCAATAAAGTAGGGTGTTCTTCCAATAATTCCTTGACAATATCCATCTTGCTATGAGAGGCACCAACAAATTTTTGCACTAATTTCCTGTCTAATTGCGGCTCCTCTTGAAGATTACTTGGCCTGAAAGAAAATAAAGTAGTTGCAGGAATCAGTAATGCTCCTACACTAGCTGATCTAATGAATTGACTACGTTTCATAATGATTAGTTTGGTTAAAAGGTAATTATTCTTATTAAGATTTCTCCAGCCTTTAACATAGTGTTATGTTATTATTCTATGAAGGAAAACCAAGCATACTACCCATACCAACGGTAAATAACCAGCATCCATAAATTGCATGCTCAATCGAAACCATCAAAGTCGATTTTGTCTTGTAGAATGTATGGGCAAACATAATGCCTCCAATAAAGGTCAGGAACATAACCAGTGTATTCCCGAAGAAGATATGAGCCAATGAAAACAATATGGCATTGACAAAGATCAATAACTTATCGTTCTTGAACAAAATCTGGTATCGTTGGAAAAAGAAGGTCCTATAAATTAATTCTTGCGGATAAACGGAGAAGGCACTGTAAAAAAAGAGAATGAATAACCAAAGCTTGGAATTTCCTAACATTACATTGAAAAGCTGTGTTTTGTCAGAAAACCATACATAGGTAATTGTAATTATAACAATGAAGAGTAGATGTAGGAATGTGCGCTTCCAGAATTCTTTCCAATTAAGGTTGCGAGCTAATTTGAATTTGTTCTTCTCAACACGCAACAAAACCAATATAACGTATATGAACCCAGCAAGGCCAATGCCTAATTTAATCCATGGTGAATAGGGCATTGCAAAGCGAACTGGAACTAAAACGAAAATAATGAGTAATTCAATCGACCTATATAAATTTGATTGCATCCTAAATACTTATGGCAGTGGTGTGTTTGACTTCGTTGATCATGAACATGCTATGCGTGCTTCCAATGTGGTCGATAGTTGTAAGTTTCCTTACAATGAAATCCCTGAATTCTGTCATATTGCTGACATGAACTTTCAATAGATAATCATAATCACCACTTAAATGATAACACTCCAATACCTCTTCCAGATTAGCAACCTCTCTCTCGAATTTCATAACAAACTCTTGAGAATGCCTGACTAGCTTAACATGGCAAAATGCCACGAATGCCCTGCCAACCTTTTCCTTATCCACAAGAGCGACATATCTCTTTATGACCCCTTCCTTCTCCAGTTTCTTTATTCGTTCGTAAACAGCTGTAACAGAAAGGCCTAATTTGTTGGACAATTCCTTATTGGTCTGTTTGCAATCTGCTTGCAGAAGGTCGATAATTTCTCTATCGATTTTATCAAAAGTCATTATTGAAAATTTTTCGGAATATATTAATAATAATCGCTATTATAATATTATTTTCCTTTATATAGTAAATATATAGTTTTATTTTCTGTATTTCAAATAATCTATTGATTTTGATACATATTCATTATACTTTTAAATATCAAAACCCCATTGTTATGTCATTTAAACCAGCAAATAATATTCAAGACCTTCAATATTTCGGAGAATTTGGAGGTGTCAATCCGTCTATTTCAGATTCATCTACCTATACCTTTCTTTCGGCAAAGACCATGTTCGACACATTTGAAGGTAACGCTGACGGCTGTTATCTTTACTCTAGGCATTCTACGCCGTCCAACCTTTATTTGGGAGAAGCTTTGGCAGCCATGGAAGGAACGGAAACTGCTAACGTATACGCCTCAGGCATGGGAGCAATAGCTTCTGTTATTCTTCAAATTTGCAAAGGTGGTGATCATATTGTCTCTAGTAGGACCATTTATGGAGGTACTTATGCGTTCCTGAAGAATTTCACAACTAATTTCAATATCGAGACTTCTTTTGTTGACATCACGAAACTTGAATCGGTAGAATCGGCAATAACCTCTAAGACAAGAATTTTGTATTGCGAATCGGTAAGTAATCCTTTATTGGAGGTCGCTGATATGGCAAGGCTAGCTCGATTGGCCAAGAAGCATAATTTAAAACTAGTGGTCGACAACACTTTCTCCCCGTTGTCGATTTCACCAGCGAAACTTGGTGTTGATATCGTTATCCATAGCTTGACAAAATTCATTAATGGATCAAGCGACACAGTTGGAGGCGTTGTTTGTGCAAGCCAAGAATTCGTAGACGACCTTCGTAACGTCAATGATGGTGCAGCCATGTTATTAGGATCAACCATGGACAGCCTTCGAGCAGCATCCATTCTTAAGAACCTTCGCACACTTCATATAAGAATGCAACAGCATAGCAAGAATGCAATGTACCTTGCGAAAAAATTTGAAGGGTTAGGTCTTAAGACCGTTTATCCCGGATTAGCATCTCACCCATCGCATGACCTTTTCAAAGCCATGATGAATGAGCAATATGGTTTTGGTGGTATGCTGACAATTGATGTTGGTTCTCTTGAAAAAGCCAATGAACTCATGGAACTTATGCAGAATCAGAATTTAGGTTACCTCGCCGTAAGCCTGGGATTCTACAAAACCCTCTTCAGTGCTCCTGGAAGCTCGACCTCTTCTGAAATTCCTGAGGACGAACAAGAGGAAATGGGATTGAGTGATGGTCTTATTCGTTTCTCGATAGGATTGGATGCGGATATCGAAAGGACCTTTCAAAAGATGAAGGAATGCATGATAAAACTCGATGTTCTAGAAAAAGAAACTGCCTAGATTATTTACCCTTGATCCTATTCAGGAAATTATCAAAATCCTCACTTGATGGTGGTCGCCCATTGAATGGAAGAATATCATAACGCTCACCATCTTTCTTGAGTGTAAAACTGAATACTGAATTATTAGGGTTTTCAAAATCCAATGATGGATATCTTAGGTCATTGTATCTCAAGGTATCTCCTGGTTTTTCAATGAAATTGTAATACCCATTACTGAACCATGCCAATGTCTTTATATCAGGGTTGGTTATTGGTGCCAAATAATGGTTCTTAGGTAATTCGGACCAAGAATCAACCTCATTTGTGCGATCCAATAAAGAATAGAATCCAACGAAATAACTTTCATTGGTCTCTGCAACTCCGTACCAAAGGATGTTATTGAGAATAGAAGGTTGGGTCTGGAAGCGACTATAACTTATTCCTTCTTGTTCTAGGGATTTCTTGTAAACAGAATTTATGTAGACCTTATTCACCAAAGTAAATAGCATATATGCCGAGCTTATGCCAATTCCTAATTTTAGCCAAATGTTGCGACGCCTTGTTTGCCGCCTAAAGAACATCAAGATGATCATACAAAGCAAGAAAGGGACGGTATAGAATGGATCAGCCACTGAGATATTATTAATGGCTACACGATAATTAGAAAAAGGCGTGAACAATTGGGTGCCATAGGGTGTAAAACTATCGAGGATCGGATGCGTGAATAATGACAGGAAGAATAGCCAAATCCAATCTCTTCGTGTTGTGGTGTGTTTCCGTATGCCAGTATCATAAAGCCTATGCACCAACCAACCAAAAATGAATGCCGCCACGATCGCAAACAAAATGGAGTGCATGAACCCACGGTGAAAGGCCATGATATCGATCTCATTATTAAATATCCAGCGTCCAACAAATACATCAAGGTCTGGAATAGTCCCTCCTATAGCACCAAATAACAATGCCTTATTACCGATTTTCTTTCCTAAAGCAGCTTCACCACATGCGGCACCTAAAACAATTTGCGTCAATGAATCCATAGTAGATAGTAAAGTTACACAAGTATACCAATTTGCAAAGCTTCATGTAAAATCGTAACATTACATCAACTAATCAATCACCGTATGGAAAGCCAAGATATCAAGCCTAGAGAACCGCAGGATGAAAACATTGTAGAAAACGTAGAACTGAATATTTGGGAGGCTTTGATTCCTGTTATTGCTCTTATAGGCATGCTAGCCTATAACATATATGTTTATGGTGATGATGCATTATCTGGTAGTAATCAATTCATACTATTAATGGGAGCTGCGGTAGCAGCTGTTGTTGGCTTTTTCAACAAAGTGTCGTACAGGCAGATGCTGGATGAAGTTGCTGAGAATGTCAAGTCTACAACTGGAGCACTTCTAATTCTTTTAATGGTTGGGGCATTGGCTGGCACTTGGATGGTCAGCGGCGTTATTCCTACGATGATCTATTATGGTTTACAGATTCTTAACCCAACTATTTTTCTGGGTGCATGTATTGTTATTTGCGCTATAATCTCTATCGCTACAGGTAGTTCTTGGACAACCTCAGCAACTGTAGGTATCGCATTGGTTGGTATCGGTGAAACACTTGGTATTTCCCTTGGAATGACCGCTGGTGCAGTCCTGTCTGGTGCCTATTTTGGAGATAAGATGTCCCCGTTAAGCGATACGACCAACCTTGCTCCCGCGATGGCTGGAGGCGAGTTGTTTTCACATATAAAATATATGTCTTTAACAACTATACCAACTATAGTTGTTACACTGATTATTTTTATAATTATCGGATTGAATCTTGATATTACCGGCACACCGCAAATACAAGATAAATTAGATGCTATAGCAGGAGCATTTAATATAAGCCCTTGGTTGTTCTTGGTTCCGATAGTGGTAATTGTCATGATTATTAAGAAAACACCTCCCTTGATAGCTCTTTTGTTGGGCGCCTTGTTTGGTGGTATTGCGGCATTGATAGCACAACCTGATATTGTCGCCAAGATTGCAGGAGCCGAAAGCTTGACCTTTCAATCAGGTTACCAAGGCATCATGAATGCCTTGACCGTAGATACAGCTGTGGAAACTTCCAGTGCTGACCTTAATGATCTTTTTACAGCAGGAGGAATGAAGGGAATGCTAGGAACCATATGGCTGATAATATGTGCCATGGTCTTTGGTGGTGTCATGGATGCAATTGGTGCTTTGTCAAGAATTACCAAATCCTTATTGAATATGGCGCATACTACGTTTGGTCTTTTTGCAAGTACAGTTGCAAGCTGTTTGGCATTGAATGTGACTGCATCTGATCAATATTTAGCGCTAGTGGTTCCAGGAAAGATGTTCAAGCAGGCTTATGAAGACCGAGGACTCGCACCAGAAAATCTAAGTCGGACATTGGAAGATTCAGGAACGGTTACCTCAGTTCTTGTGCCTTGGAATACCTGTGGCGCTTATCACTCTAAGGTTTTATTTGGTTACGCAGGAGCAACGGCATACATTCCTTATGCATTCTTTAGCATCCTTAGTCCGTTCATGACCTTGTTATTCGCTGGTTTTCAAATCAAGATCAAGCAATTGACCACTAAGGATTGGAAAGCGCCTGTAGAGGCAAAATGATTTTATTATTCCCATAAGAAATACAAAGCAGGACATTAGTCCTGCTTTGCTGTATTAATCAAATTAACTGAATCCTATTTATTCCTGATAAGGATCAAGCTAGGTCGAAACGATCCAGATTCATGACCTTGGTCCATGCAGCGACAAAATCATTTACGAACTTGTCTCTGGCATCATCCGAACCATATACTTCCGCAACGGCACGAAGCTCTGTATTCGATCCAAAAATCAGGTCAGCACGAGTTCCAGTAAATTTAACTTCACCTGTCCGTCGGTCGCGACCTTCAAAAATCTTGTCATCGTTAGATGTTGCACTCCAAGTATATGTCATATCGACTAGGTTGCTAAAGAAATCATTGGTCAGACTTCCTACCTTATCGGTAAAGACACCATGACTGGAGCCATCATAATTGGCTCCCAATACTCTTAATCCACCAACAAGAACTGTCATTTCCGGAATGGTTAGGGATAAAAGATTCGCCTTATCCACCAACAAATCCTCGGCAGCAACATCCAGATTAGGATTTACATAGTTCCTGAATCCGTCACCTAGTGGCTTTAAGTAATTGAACTGTTCAATATCTGTTTGTTCCTGAGTTGCATCTCCTCTACCCTGAGAAAAAGGGACAGTTACGATATGCCCTGCATTTCTGGCGGCTTCTTCAACTCCTGCAACACCAGCTAAAACTATCAAATCGGCCATGGAAATACTCCCATTAAATTCTCCTTGTATACCTTCAAGTACATTCAGGACCTTATCCAATTCCTTAGGATTATTAACCTTCCAACTTCGCTGAGGCTCAAGTCTTAAACGTGCTCCATTGGCGCCTCCTCGTTTATCGGAATCTCTATAAGTTGAAGCTGATGCCCATGCTGTTTTTACCATTTCAGAAACAGTAAGACCTGAGGATAGAATCATTTTCTTCAGTGATTCTATATCAGAGTCACTTAACTTATAATCTACCTTAGGAATTGGATCTTGCCAGATCAATTCCTCTTTCGGGACTTCAGGTCCAAGATATCGATCTACAGGTCCCATGTCCCTGTGGGTCAATTTGTACCATGCTCTTGCAAAAGCATCTTCAAACGCTTTATGATCTTTATGAAAGCGTTTCGAAATCTCTAGATATGCAGGGTCGGCTTTCAAGGCAATATCAGCCGTGGTCATCATCAATGCTTGCTTTCCATTTGGATCAACAGCCTTTGGCGCCATCCTTGCATTTGATTCTGCAGTGGGCGTCCATTGATGTGCTCCTGCAGGGCTCTTTGTAAGTTCCCAATCATAATTCAATAGTACATCAAAATAATCCTCATCCCATTGTGTGGGATTCGGTGTCCATGCGCCTTCGATGCCACTGGTTATGACATCATCCAGTACACCGCTTTTATAACTATTCTTCCAACCCATGCTCATTTCCTCGATAGGTGCACCATGAGGTTCGGCACCCACATATTTATTTGGGTCGGCTGCACCATGTGCTTTTCCGAAAGTATGACCTCCAGCTACTAAGGCTACTGTTTCCTCATCGTTCATGGCCATACGCCCGAAAGTTTCTCTAACATCAGCCGCAGAACCCATAGGATCCGGATTTCCGTTTGGTCCTTCCGGATTAACATAGATCCATCCCATCATGACCGCTGCCAGTGGGTCTTCAAGATCACCTTCATCGTATCGATCTTCATTCGCTCCCCATTCGGTTTCGCTTCCCCAATAAACATCTTGTTCAGGTTCCCAAATGTCTTCACGTCCTCCTGCAAAACCAAAAGTCTTGAAGCCCATGGATTCGAGCGCACAGTTTCCTGCCAAGATCATTAGATCGGCCCAAGAAAGTTTTTTGCCATATTTCTTTTTAATTGGCCATAGTAGCAGTCTTGCTTTATCAAGATTTCCATTATCAGGCCAGCTGTTGATAGGTGCAAAGCGTTGATTGCCAGTACCGGCTCCCCCTCTTCCATCTCCAACTCTATAAGTACCTGCACTATGCCATGCCATACGTATCATTAATCCTCCGTAATGACCATAATCAGCAGGCCACCAGTCTTGAGAATCTGTCATCATATCAATCACTTCTCGCTTTAGTTGCCCAAAATCAATGCTGTTGAATTCCTTAGCATAGTCAAAGTCCTCACCCATTGGGTTGGATTTCGAAGCGTGCTGACGTAAGATATTCAGCTTTAATTCGTTGGGCCACCAATCCCTGTTCTTGACTCCTCCTCCAGCGGTTGATTTTTGAGTACCACTAGAGAATGGACATTTACTTTCACCGTTTGATTTACTATGTTCCATTTTTTCGATTTTTGTGTTTTCAATAATTCTTAAAATTATGAAATATTAAACCAAATTCAGCATCAGGAAATTGATAATTACTATTAATTGATAGGGAATCTTGATTTAATGAAATATTCATCTTTTCATTGACCATTAAAGCCAAATTATTTCTATTTTTAAACAAAAAACAAGATGGCACAGATCACATTAGGCGGTAACCCAGTGGAAACTTCAGGAGAGCTTCCTCACATTGGCTCCAAGGCTCCAGATTTTAAATTAGTTGCAATAGACCTTTCTACGAAAACCTTGTCAGATTTCGAAGACCATAATCTCGTCTTGAACATATTCCCGAGCGTTGACACAGGGGTATGTTCAGCATCGGTAAGGCAGTTTAACGAAGAGGCAGCTGAGCTAGATAATACCAAGGTGTTGTGCATCTCAAGAGACTTGCCTTTTCGACAAGAACAGTTTTGTGCTGCAGATGGCTTGGATAATGTTGTTATGCTCTCTGATTTTAAATCGGGAGAATTCGGAAGATCATATGGATTGTTAATGACCAATGGTATATTCGATGCCTTGCTTTCAAGATGTGTCATCATTATCAATAAAGAAGGAATCGTAACCTATACGGAACAAGTACCAGAAATAGGTCAAGAGCCCAATTATAAAGCAGCCCTCGAAGCTTTAATGGGATGAACAACAAGAATGAACCTTTTTTGATCCATCGAATCAAGAGTTTTGGATATGCTTTTAAGGGCTTGTTATTGCTTTTACGAACAGAATCCAGTATACAAATACAATTCTTTCTCGCTTTGCTGGTAACTGCTGCTGGCTTTTATTTTGAGATCAGTTCGACCGAATGGATACTTCAAATTATCACAATTGCATTGGTGATGAGCGTGGAAGGTTTGAATACCGCTATTGAGAAAATATCGGATTTCGTCCATCCAGATTTTGAGCCTAAAATAGGATTCATCAAAGATATCTCCGCAGGAGCTGTCTTCATAACAGCAATCGCTGCTATTATTATCGCCCTGATAATTTATTTACCCAAGATAGCTTGAATACAATTAATCCGTAAAAAAACGTTAGTAATTTGTATGTTTGTAAGGATCTAACGCGCTCTTGATGGCCAAGAAAAAACGGACTACCAAATCCAAGAAAAAACAAGCTAAAAACACTCCAGGATTTAGGCTTTCCAACCAGCAGAAATTGGTATTTGGGAGCTTATTGATAATCCTTGCGGTTTTATTGTGCCTATCTTTCCTTTCCTATTTTTTTACTGGTAATGCGGATCAAAGCACCTTAAGCGAAATCGGCTCTAGAAATGTCAAGGCTGAGAATTGGTTGAGCAAAGCTGGGGCATGGTTAAGTGATCTCTTCATAAATCGAGGATTCGGAATCCCTTCTTTCATATTTGCAGGCTTATTGTTCTTATCTGGTATTTATATGCTTGTTGATATAAAGAAATCTAAACTTTGGCGACATTGGTTCTGGGGAACTTTGATAGTAATATGGAGTTCTTTATTATTAGGATTCTTCGGTGAAAAAATCTCAATGCTTGGTGGCACTATTGGCTATGAAATGAATTCCTTTTTACAGGATTATATCGGTAAGATAGGAATTGCCTTAATGCTAATATTTGGTCTAATCGTTTATTTGGCTGTTCGGTTCAAAGTTACTGCCCAAAGTTTTACCAAACTCTTTGCATCTGCCAAGAAAGAAATTAAGGAAGATTTCATATTGTCAGATGAACCGATTATTACTGGCGTCGATAACAGTTTATCTGATGAAGCAGAAAGCATCAAATCTGCTTTCGAAATACCATTGGAAAATCTAGAACCAACCATTACCAATCACTCCACTTTAAAGAAGGAAACATCTGAGCCTGAAGTTGAAATTGAAACCCTAAAACCTGAAGACCAAGAGCTTGAAATGGAGATAGAAACTGTAGAAGAAGAAAAATCTTTAACAGATAATCTTTCGGATAAACTGGTTGAGGATTTTGGACTTTTTGACCCTACGCTAGAATTAGGCAATTATAAATTTCCGCCGTTAGACCTGTTGAAGAAATACGATATTGAAGGAATAACCATCAATCAAGAAGAACTTGAGGAAAACAAGAACAAGATTGTCGAAACTCTCAACAATTACAATATTGGCATTTCGAGCATAAAGGCTACCATTGGCCCTACAGTAACGCTCTACGAGATAGTTCCAAACGCAGGTATTCGAATTTCAAAGATCAAGAACCTCGAGGATGATATTGCCCTATCTCTTGCCGCATTAGGCATAAGAATAATTGCTCCAATTCCCGGCAAAGGAACAATCGGTATTGAGGTGCCGAATAAGAATGCAACTATTGTTTCGATGCGCTCGGTCATTGCTTCGCAGAAATTCCAGAAAGCAGAAATGGAACTTCCGGTTGCTTTAGGAAAGACCATTAGCAATGAGACTTTTATCGTCGACCTCGCGAAAATGCCGCACCTTCTTATGGCAGGTGCTACGGGACAGGGAAAATCGGTAGGCTTGAATGCAGTCCTGACTTCCTTGCTCTACAAAAAACATCCTGCCGAAGTCAAGTTTGTACTGGTAGATCCAAAAAAAGTCGAACTCACGTTATATAACAAAATAGAACGCCATTATCTTGCTAAGCTACCGGATAGTGAAGAAGCCATTATCACTGATAATACCAAGGTGATAAATACATTGAATTCTCTCTGTATAGAAATGGACAACCGTTATGAAATGCTAAAGAATGCTTTCTGTCGTAACATCAAGGAATACAACGAGAAATTCAAGGCCCGTAAACTGAATCCAAATGACGGTCATCAATTCTTGCCATACATTGTTCTTGTTGTAGATGAATTTGCAGACTTGATCATGACCGCTGGCAAAGAAGTCGAAACACCTATAGCGAGATTGGCACAATTGGCAAGAGCAATTGGCATTCATTTGATCATTGCCACGCAGCGTCCATCCGTTAACGTAATAACAGGATTAATCAAGGCTAATTTCCCTGCAAGAGTCGCCTTTAGAGTAACATCAAAAATCGACTCTCGAACGATTCTAGATGGTTCTGGGGCTGATCAATTAATTGGTCGTGGAGATATGCTTTTCACCCAAGGCAATGACATTACACGTGTACAATGTGCTTTTGTAGATACTCCCGAAGTAGAGAAGATCACAGATTATATTGGTTCACAAAAAGCTTATCCTGATGCACATTTGCTTCCTGAATATGTTGGAGAAGAAAGTGGCACAAGTCTTGATAATATTATAAGCGACAGAGATGTCCTTTTCAAAGAGGCCGCTGAAGTCATTGTAACAGCACAACAAGGCTCAGCATCTTTGTTGCAAAGAAAACTGAAACTAGGCTACAACAGAGCGGGACGATTGATAGATCAACTGGAAGCTGCTGGAATTGTTGGCCCTTTTGAAGGAAGCAAGGCTCGGCAAGTGATCATTCCAGACCTCATGAGCTTGGAGCAATTATTTGAAAATGAAAAGAACAATTAAGCATATGAAGAATTTTATTATCATAGTTACTGCATTTATTGGTTTTAGTATGTATTCCCAAAACTCTGGGGATGCAAAGACATTGCTCAATGAAGTTTCTGAGAAAGTCAAGAGCTATAAGAATATCGCAATTGATTTTAAATACGTTCTTAACAATACGGAAGAGGACATCAACCAAGAAACGCGTGGTGATGTGACCATGCAAGGAGAGAAATACAAGTTGAACATATTAGGAATCACTCGAATTTTCGACGGCAAGACGCTTTACAGCATCAGTCCCGAAGATGAAGAAGTTACCATCTCAACAGAGAATATGGATGAAGAAGGAACAATAACGCCTTCAAAAATGCTCTCCTTTTATGAAGATGGCTATAGTTATACAATGGATATTGTACAGAATGTAAAAGGAAGGAAAATCCAGTTCGTTAAATTAAAACCCATAGATTCCAATTCAGAGATCAAAGAGGTTCTTCTTGGTATCGATAGCCAGACCAAACATATCTATAACCTGATAGAAATTGGAAATAACGGTACACGAACTACTTTGACTGTTAATTCTTTTAAAACTAATGAGCCATTGTCAGAATCCTTGTTTACCTTTGATAAAAGTAAGTACAAAGACTACTATATCAATAAATTGGATTAAGGTCTGACTTTTGAAAATTCTTGACAGGTACATATTAACATCCTACCTAAAGACTTTTATCAGCGTGTTTATAATACTCATGCTGATTTTTGTTTTACAGTCCATTTGGCTCTATATAAAAGAACTAGCTGGCAAGGACCTTGATATAGCTGTCATTGGCAAGTTCATACTCTATATAACCCCAACACTGGTTCCTTTGATCTTGCCTTTGACGATCTTATTGACATCGATCATGGTCTTCGGCAATTTTGCAGAGAATTATGAATTCGCCGCAATGAAATCTACAGGCATATCTTTACAAAGGGCCATGAAAAGCCTGAGTGTATTCATCGTGTTGCTCGGAATCACCACGTTTTTTTTTAGCAACAACGTAATCCCCTGGGCGCAATACAACTCGTATAATCTTCGAAAGAACATAGCAAAGTTAAAACCAGCATTGGCCATAGCAGAAGGCCAGTTCAATCAAATTGGTTCGATGAATATCAAGGTCGCAGAAAAAAGTGGCGATCGTGGCCAATACCTTAAAGAGGTGGTTATACACAAACTCAGTTCGAGTGGACCAGGAAATTTCACCACCATTGTTTCAGAAACAGGAGAGCTTATAAGCAACAAGGACTCTGATGTCCTGAAATTAGTCTTGTTTGATGGCAACTACTATGACGAAATCCAATCCAAGGATTACAAGGAACGACGGAAAAAACCATTTGTAAAAAGTGAATTCGAGGAATATACCATTAATGTAGACCTTGCCGAAATAAATGAAAATGTCGACCTAGAACAAAAGCAGGTAACCAGTAAATATGATATGCTTAATGTCAAGGACCTGGACTATACTATCGATAGCTTGAAAATAAGGGAAACTGAAAATCTTGGGGAGTTCTCCCAGAACCTCTATCAACGAACCAAATCCCAAACCTTTGCGCGCGACTCTTTGAAGCCGGTAAAAAAACTTGCGGAAACATCAGACTATCTAGACTTATTCGATACCGACCAAAAACTAAGAATGGTCGATATGGCTATCAATAAAGTATTGAGCACGAATCAGATATTGCAATCAAAGGAAAAAGAACTTTTTACCAAGAAAAAATGGCTGAATAAACATATTATAGTCTTCCATGAGAAGTTTGCATTGGGTTTTGCTTGCATCATCCTGTTTTTTGTCGGAGCACCACTTGGGGCCTTGATCAAAAAAGGAGGGCTTGGACTACCAATGGTCATTGCAATAGTGCTTTTCTTGGTATATCATTTCATTGGGATTTTCGCTAAGAACAGTGCGGAAGACAGTAGTTTGAATCCTATGTTGTCTTCTTGGTTATCTACTATCATAATGCTTCCCGTTAGTATTTATCTAACTAGTCGTGCCACTAAGGATCGTGGTCTTTTTGATGTTGACTTGCTTCTCCAGCCGATTGTTAACC
>JABDMQ010000189.1 GCA_013001365.1 Flavobacteriaceae bacterium | reverse complement strand
GATTCTGATGGTGATGGGTTAGACAAAGTATTTGAGGGCACTAATGTTCTTGATCCTCATGACGTTAATGATGATATAAATGTACCCTCAGCCTCAATCTTACCAGATGAAGATATGGATGTCCTCTCTGGAGGAGATTTGGACTACCGTGACGCTATAGATGTATTCTTTGAATCCGCTTCTATTGACTTCGATGGAGTTGATGATTATCTTACTACTGATTCCTTTATGGGTGGTTTGGCAGAAGCCACTTTAATGGCATGGATAAAACTGGACTCTGATTTTAGCCCAACCAAAACTGGAGACGTTGCCGGTCAGGGCATGATGCGCATGTATATTGATGGCAGCACAAAACAATTGTATTCATATATTGTAACCAATGGAGGCAGTGCGGAATATGTATCTTCATCGTCAACAGTACTTGATTCTGGGAATTGGTATCATGTGGTCATCAGTTATGATGGTTCTACAGGAAGTGCTAAGATTTATATCAATGGCGAAGAGGACGCGTCATCAAGTATTGGTTTAGGATCTGCACTTTCATCGGACCCTACCATTACAGAACCAGATTTTAACATTGGTCGCAATTCGAAGGAAGACAACTCATTCTTCATGGGGTCGATAGATGAAGTAAGGGTATTTAACATGGCCTTGACCAAGGACCAAATTCAAAGAATGGTCTATCAAGAAATAGAGGAGAAAAGTGGCAATGTAACAGGATCCCTTATCGATAAATCTGTTGTAGATATTGGCAGTAGTACACCTATTCCTTGGCCGAGTCTTCTAGCCTATTACCCTATGAGTAACATATTTACTGGTAAGACTACCGACCAATCAATTTACGGTCGAGATGCTTCTCTCAAGAATATATTCACGATTCAGGAACAAACCGCGCCAATGCCTTATGAAACCGGTCAAGATGGTCCATGGAATGCTGTAGATACCTGGAAAAATGGTATGGTTTGGGACATTACGGATATCCCTAACCTAAAGGAATGGGCAATTATTGATATCAAAAATGATGTTTCTCTTTCAGAATCCCTAACAACACTTGGATTGAAAATCGATTCTGGCGGTAACCTTTCAGTATCAGGGGACCATGCCATAACGAACAAATGGTATTTAGAACTTAATGGCACGCTCGACCTTTCAGGTGATTCTCAATTACTACAAGGCCCTAATAGTGACCTGGTCGCTTCAGCTTCTGGTCAAGTGCTGCGTCGCCAAGAAGGCACAAGTAATGTATACTGGTACAATTACTGGTCGTCTCCTGTCGGAGCGACAGCGATAACCAGCCTTTCAGATAATAATGGGGTGTCCAACAACCCAAACAATACATCTTTTAGCATTGATATGCTCAAGGATGGCAATGGCGATGATGTTCAATTCACATCGGCATACGATGCTCCAGCAATGGTAAGTGACAAATGGCTATATAGTTACCAGAACGGCATATCGTTCTGGGATTGGGTAGCCTTGACTCCTTCAAGCGAAATAGAACCTGGTATGGGCTATACACAGAAAGGTTCAAGCATCAATCCAGATGGGAATTTTCAGCAGTACATATTTCAAGGAAAACCAAACAACGGTACCGTTACAGTCGAAGCCCTATACGATCCTGTTGCCGTCGCTAATAGTGAACCTGGAGAGATCTTTTCCTCTTTGATAGGAAACCCTTATCCGTCTGCTATTGATGCACGAAAGTTCATTCAGGACAATGATGGTGTTATTGAAGGGACTGTACTCTTATGGGAGCAATGGGCAGGAGATTCGCACTTACTGGCTGAATATGAAGGTGGCTATGGCTTTATAGCGGATGATGTAACTGAAAGAGCCTATCAGTATCCAGGCATCAACCTAGCCGATCCGGATGGTCTGACTCCAGGAATTAAAGTACCAACATTCTACATCCCTGTAGGTCAAGGATTCTTTGTTGAAATCATCGCAAGCGGTGACATAACATTCAAGAACTCGCAACGTGAATTTATCAAAGAGTCGGATGCGGATGGTGAAGATCCTGAGAATGGTTCAACTTTTTTCAGGGACGTTGATCCACTAAGTGACTCAGAAAACTTGAGTGATTACCAATTTCTCCGATTGGAGTTTAGTGTTTCTAGTGGTGCCAGTCGTAGCTTCGTGCTTGGTTTTAGTGAAGATGCTACAGATGGTTGGGATTACGGAAAAGATGGAGGCAGGATCACAGACCCTCCAGCCGATGATATGGGCAGCATATTGAACGGAGAACAATACGTCATACAGTCATTCTCGCCAATTACCCAAAATAAGGAGATCGATCTTGTAATGCATACATCAGGTGACTTCACATATAGCGTTAAGGCTACTGAGATAAATAATATACCAGAGAATCAGGCTGTTTTCTTAAGAGACAACCTTACTGGCCAATACTTTGATTTAAGGAGTGGATCGAGTTACGATTTTACATCGTTATCTGGTACTGATCTAGAAAGATTCCAGGTGGTATTCAATGAATCTACCCTTTCCAATGAGGATCTAATTCTTGATAATATCATTATATTCTTAGAGAAATATACCGATAGATTATTTATCAAGAACCTACAAGAAGATGCAAGGGAACTCACTTTAACCAATACGCTTGGTCAGGTTGTAAGAAGCTATAATGCTTTATCTAGCAATTCAATGCAGAATGGCATTCATCTTGGCAAATTAAGTTCTGGAGTGTACTTTGTTAATCTAATCACAGAAAGCGGTGCGAAACTCGACAAGAAAATTCTAAAGAAATAATTCATAGTGATTATTAGAATGAAAACCCAACTCATTTCAGAGTTGGGTTTTCTATTTCCATGATGTTTCTATTCCGTTTAAATTCTTAATTTTGCAACCTTATAAGATATGGCGTTTCAATGAGCACAAAATTTCCTGAATACAAAGGGCTTGAACTTCCCAAAATAGCTGAAGAAATACTTGACTATTGGCAGGAAAAGGACATCTTCAATAAAAGTGTTTCCACTCGTGAAGGTAATGACCCTTATGTGTTTTTTGAGGGACCTCCTTCTGCAAATGGACTTCCAGGTGTGCATCATGTCTTGGCGAGAGCGATCAAGGATATTTTTCCACGTTATAAAACCATGAAGGGATACCAGGTCAAAAGAAAAGCAGGCTGGGACACCCATGGCTTGCCCATTGAACTCGGCGTAGAAAAAGAACTTGGGATTACCAAGGAAGATATTGGAAAGTCAATCTCGGTAGAAGACTATAATGCTGCTTGCCGTAAAGCGGTTATGCGATATACGGATGTTTGGAACGATCTAACTCAAAAAATGGGGTATTGGGTGAATATGGACGATCCTTATATCACGTACGAACCTAAATACATGGAGTCCGTATGGTGGTTACTCAAGCAGATCTATGATAAGAAGCTGCTATATAAAGGGTATACTATACAACCATATTCTCCTAAAGCAGGAACTGGATTAAGCTCGCATGAGCTAAATCAGCCAGGCACTTATCAAGATATTACGGATACCACGGTAGTTGCTCAATTCAAGGCTAACGAAAATTCCTTGCCCGATTTCTTGGGGAATGAAGGCGATATATTTTTCTTGGCATGGACGACAACACCTTGGACCCTACCCAGTAATACCGCACTAACAGTTGGTCCCAAAATTGAGTATGTTCTGGTCGAAACATACAATCAGTATACATTCAGTCCAATGAATGTCATCTTGGCCAAAAAGCTGGTTAATTATCAGTTCTCAGGTAAGTTCGAAAGAGTTGAGGAGAAATCAGAATTGCTTGATTATAAATCAGGAGACAAGAAAATTCCATTTTATGTTGTTAAGGAATTCAAAGGTAAAGACCTAGTTGGCATTAGCTACGAACAGTTACTGCCGTATGTGTTGCCTTTTGACCATCCTGAAAATGCCTTTAGGGTAATTTCAGGTGATTTTGTAACGACAGAAGATGGTACTGGTATCGTGCACACTGCGCCAACTTTTGGTGCTGATGATGCCATGGTGGCCAAACAAGCACAGCCAGAAATACCAGCCTTGCTTGTCAAGGATGATAACGGGAATTTGGTTCCATTGGTTGATCTACAAGGACGTTTTAGGCCAGAAATGAAAGAATTGGCCGGAAAATATGTCAAGAATGAGTATTACAATGAAGGAGAAGCACCAGAGCGTTCTGTCGATGTTGAGCTTGCCATAAAACTTAAAGAAGAAAACAAGGCTTTCAAGGTTGAAAAATATAAACATAGCTATCCTAATTGTTGGAGAACAGATAAGCCAATTCTATATTATCCATTGGATTCCTGGTTCATAAAGGTTACCGATATCAAGGAACGGATGTTTGAACTCAATGAGACCATTAACTGGAAACCAAGATCTACTGGTGAAGGCCGATTTGGAAACTGGTTGGCAAATGCCAACGATTGGAATTTATCACGCTCAAGATATTGGGGCATACCACTACCAATTTGGCGAACTGAAGATGGAACCGAAGAAATATGCATAGGATCAGTAAAAGAATTAAAACAGGAAATGGCAAAAGCTATTTCAGCGGGTGTTCTTGAGAAAGACATTTTTGAGAATTTTGAAGTTGATAATAATTCTGAAGAGAACTATGCAAAAATAGACCTTCATAAGAATATTGTTGACGAGATCGTGTTGGTTTCGGCATCAGGAAAACCGATGCAGCGCGAAAGTGATCTTATTGATGTTTGGTTCGATTCAGGCTCCATGCCTTATGCACAATGGCATTATCCGTTTGAGAACAAAGAACTCATCGATGAGAAAGAATCATTTCCCGCAGATTTTATTGCCGAAGGTGTAGACCAAACACGCGGATGGTTCTATACCCTACATGCTATCGCCACTATGGTTTTCGATTCTGTGGCTTACAAGAATGTGGTGTCCAATGGTTTGGTGCTAGACAAGAATGGTCAAAAAATGTCGAAGCGTCTAGGTAATGCTGCAGACCCTTTTGAAACCATTGCATCACACGGTCCAGATGCAACACGTTGGTATATGATATCCAATGCCAACCCATGGGATAATCTTAAATTCGATTTAGATGGAATTATAGAGGTGAAACGAAAGTTCTTCGGAACCCTTTACAATACATATTCTTTCTTCAGTCTTTATACTAATCTTGATGGCTTCAATTATTCTGAACCTGAGATCCCATTGACGGAGCGCCCTGAGTTAGATCGTTGGATACTATCAGAATTACATTCTCTGATCAAGAAGGTAGATGAATTTTATGCAGATTATGAGCCAACCAAAGCAGCGCGAGAAATCTCCAATTTCACACAGGAATATTTAAGTAATTGGTATGTACGCCTAAGTAGGAGACGATTCTGGAAAGGCGATTATCAAACCGATAAGATCTCGGCCTACCAAACTTTGTATACCTGCATTAGCACCATAGCAAAATTGGGAGCACCCATTGCACCTTTCTTCATGGACAAGCTTTATCTAGACTTGAATTCCGTTACTAGAAAAGAAGACCATGAAAGTGTGCATTTGGCGAAATTCCCAAATCATGATTCAAGGCTAATTGACAAGGCATTAGAACGAAAAATGGAAAATGCCCAGACAATATCATCACTAGTTCTTTCGTTACGAGCTAAGGAAAAGATAAAAGTGCGACAACCTTTGCAAAAGATTATGATACCTGTAAATAGCAAACAGGAAAAAGAAGAAATCTTGGCAGTTTCCGAACTAATAATACATGAGGTTAACGTGAAAGAAATCGAGTTAATGGAGGATGCTTCAGACATTATTGTTAAACGAATTAAGCCGAATTTCAAGGTTTTAGGCCCACGATTTGGGAAGGACATGAAATTGATTTCTGCCGAAATCCAGAAATTAGACGCCAAAGACATCAAAAAAATCGAACAAAACGGTGAAATTGACGTTGAAATTAACGGAAAAAGTATTATTTTGGATTTGTCTGAAGTCGAAATCTCATCAAAGGATATAGAAGGTTGGCTCGTAGCGAACGCAGAAGGATTTACCGTAGCCTTGGATGTCACATTGACAGAAGACTTAAAACGAGAAGGCATCGCTAGGGAGTTGGTTAACAGAATCCAGAACTTAAGAAAAGATTCAGGGTTTGAAGTAACAGATAAAATAGATGTCAAGCTCCAAAAAGACGATAACATAGAAAAAGCAGTTAGTAACAATCTAGACTATATTAAAACTGAAACATTGACTGCAGAATTAGAAATTATTGACCAAATGAACAATGGTATAGAAATTGTTTTCGATGATGTAAATACAAAATTGTTCATTCAAAAACATTAGACCCATGGCAACAGACACAAACATCAGATATTCAGATAAAGACTTAGCTCATTTCAAGAAATTGATAAATGAGAAAATTGACAAAGCGCAACATGACCTTGAATTGATCAAGAGTGCCTATATGAATGACCATAATAATGGAACCGACGATACGTCTCCTACATTCAAGGCATTTGAAGAAGGAAGTGAAACTATGAGCAAAGAGGCCAATTCACAACTTGCAATTCGTCAGGAAAAATTCATTCGTGACCTAAAGAATGCACTCATCAGAATTGAAAACAAGACCTATGGAATTTGTCGCGTAACAGGAAAACTCATTAACAAGAAGCGCTTGGAATTAGTGCCACACGCAACTTTGAGCATTGAGGCCAAGAATATGCAGAAGTAAATAATCCAATGCAACCTGAACGCTTCGTCTTTACGAAGCGTTTTTATATATGAAATATTCAGTACTGTTCTTAATTTTCTTCATTTGTTCTGCAGGCCATGCGCAAAAGAGAATGGTGAAATCTTTTTCTGCAGACAACATTGATGTAATAAATTTTAAATTCGATCAGATCTATCTTATTGAATTAAACTCTTCTGAAACCCAAAACATCCAGATTGAAGCTCAAGTAGAAGGAGAGAACAGTGAGCATATAGTACTGACAAATAGAAAATATGCTAATGGGCTTTTTATTTCAAGCGATTATCAGCCAGCATACAAGGATGAGAATGATAAGTTAAGTGCTCATAAGGTCATTTCTGTATTCTTGTCCATAAAGGTGCCTAAAGAAAAAACCATCTACCTTAAAAGTGACATTGCAAATGTTAAGGCCAGAGGTGATTTCAAGAAGCTCACGATAGAGCTTGTCAACGGAAACTGTGACATAGCTGATTTTTATGGCAATGCACTCATTAATACCCAAGAAGGGAACATAGATCTTACTGCCGATAATGCTAAGGTTTCAGCTCAATCGGAATCAGGAAAGGTGTCTGCAGAAGAATTGATTGAAGGCCTGAACGAAATCGAGCTTTATTCCCGTAATGGTGATATCACGATTACCAAATCCCAAGAATAAGATTATTTTTACGAAAATTCATTTTCCAAGCATGACCCTTAAAAAAGCGTCTTTATTGATCATTGTCATTTTAATTATCGATCAAGCAAGCAAGCTCTATGTCAAGACGCATTTCACGATAGGTGAGGACGTTCAAGTCTTCAGTTGGTTCAAGATCTTGTTCATCGAGAATCCAGGAATGGCATGGGGAACAAAGCTTAGTGATTTCGTGTCATTTATTTCTGATGGAACTGCAAAAGTCATGCTCACCATTTTTAGGATCATTGCGGTATGCTTCATTGGTTACTGGTTGATAGATTCAATAAGAAGACATGCCAATAAAGTCCTCGTCATAGGTGTTTCATTGATATTGGCAGGTGCATTGGGGAACATCATAGATTCGGTTTTCTACGGAATTTTGTTTACGGACAGTAATGGAGCTATTGCTGAGATGTTTCATGAAAATGGTGGATACGGGCATCTTTTACAGGGCAAAGTAGTTGACATGCTATATTTTCCAATCTGGAAAGGGTATTTACCAGAATGGTTGCCATTCTGGGGAGGCAAGTACTTTACTTTTTTTGAGCCCGTTTTTAATGTAGCTGACGTAGCGATAAGTTCAGGGGTCGGACTATTATTGGTTTTCAATAAAAAGGCGTTTCGTAACAATTCTGAAATGCCATTAGAGAATTAAAATTCGAAAATATTCTTAGGAGTAATACAAAAGTTTAGTGGTAGGTCAGTATCATTGGTATTGTTTATATGCACCTCAGGTTCAAAGAACGAAAGACCGATTTTCAGGGTTTTTTGAGAGCAAGCGCTAAGAAACCTATCATAGAATCCTTTGCCATATCCTACTCGATTCCCTTCACGATCGTATGCCAAAAGCGGAACGAAAACCACATCGATTTTCTCAGGCTGGATTTCAATACCATCAGTAGGTTCTGGAATGTTATAAGGGTTTTTTTTGATGGTTGTACTATCAGTAAGCAAATAGTGGGTCATTTGCAATGTTTTGAAATCACTTTTGGACACGACGATATTCTTGTCCTTTCCTGAGAGGATATTGAGGATATATTCCGTATTGACCTCTTTCTGTTCTTCGATCGGCAAAAAGAGATGATAGAAATCGTAATCCCAGATTTTTAACTTCAATATTTGATTGGCTATGGCTAAGCTCAGTGATTCAATCACGTCGTCAGACAATTTTTGTCTCAGGCTTTTGTACTTCGCTCGCAGCTTGTTTTTATTCATGACATAAAAATAGTTGATAAATCTGTTCAAAACTAAAACAGACAAGTCTGTATTATTATTTATTGAAGAGTAGCTTTGTTATAAATTAAAAATCATGACAGTAAAAGAGAGACTTATCACAACGGCTTCAGACCTATTCTATCAAAACGGCTATAATAATACAGGAATAAATGAAGTAATCGAAAAAGCAAAGGTTGCAAAGGCCAGTTTATATACTCATTTCAAGACAAAAGATGACCTTTGCATTGCCTATCTCAGGAACAAGGAGAATGGGTTTTTGAATGACCTAGAAGTATTCCTAAAGAAAAAACCTAAAGGAAAAATAAAAATACTTGGGTTGTTCGACTATTTAAGGGATGTTTATAGGCAAGACGACTTTAAAGGTAGCTACAGTATTAACATCCTGGCTGAAATTCCGAAAGAGAATACTAAGATCAGGAATGAAGTTACCAGCCATAGATCCAATTTCAAGGATTTCATTCATGATCTGGTCAAGAAAAATACGACCGTCAAGAATTCTGATAAACTTACTAATAGATTGTACTTTTTATTTGAAGGAGCCTTGACTGAAAGCTATGTCGAGCAGGACAGTTGGCCTATTAAAGAAGCCAAGGATCTTGCATTAGGATTACTTTAGTTGCCATTTTTTATACCAGTAGAAATGTGAAAAACGGCATCTCCTTGATAGACTATTGGCGCTTCGTTTACATTAATTATATATCCTGAATTCTCAGCTTTTACAAAATGATGGAATTTTCCATAAGGATCTGTAATGTGTCCAATGACCTGTCCCTTATTGACTAAAGTATTAATGGACACAGAAGACTTGAACATTCCAGAATATTTTGCTCTTATCCATTTGCTGTCTTTAATGAAAACGCATTTTTTCTTGGGTTTTGATGCCTTGAACTTATTGCCAAGCATCCCTAAATGGCCAAGAATCCTTTTAGCTCCGTTAACCCCATGATTAGTAACCGTTGTGTCGAAATTAAAGGATTTTCCACCTTCATATAACAACATAGGAACGCCTAATTTATGGCACGTATTCCTGAATGATTTATTAAGGTTCTTTGAATACACTACAAAAGGAGCACCAAAGATTCCAGCAAGTTCATCCAGCACAGGTTCTCCTTGTATTATGCGTATCTGTGGTGAATTGAATCGATCAGCACCTCCCGTGTGATAATCCAAGATCAAGTCTACATGAGGAACGATTTCATGTACTAATTTGTGAGCCACCCTACTGGCCAAGGAGCCTTTGGCAGATCCAGGAAATACCCTGTTTAGATCGCGACCATCCGGAAATTCCCTGTTTAAGTGCAAGAACCCGAAAATATTGATGACAGGTATGCAAATAATAGTACCGATCTTCGGTCTATTGATCCCTTTAGCAATGATCTGCCTTACTATTTCAATGCCATTTACTTCGTCACCATGGATGCCAGCAGATATCAGTACCGTTGGTCCCGGCTTCTTGGAACGTTCAATGACTATGGGTACATCGACATTGGTTGTAGTATGCAATTTGGCTACACTGAAGTTTATCTCCCTACGCTCACCAAGATTGATCTTTTCACCTAGAATTTCCAAAATATCATTGTTCTTTCCAGCCATAATCTATCTTCTATTCCTTTCTATATATGTAATGATGCTTCCAGCTATATTCTGGGCTGTAGCACTTTCGATTCCTTGCAACCCTGGGGTAGAATTAACTTCCAGCAATAACGGGCCTCTATCGGATTGTAGCATATCAACGCCACACACTCCTAACTTCAATGCTCTTGAAGCTCGTAATGCCACCTTTTTTTCTTCATCATTGAGTTCATAGTATTCTGCTGAACCACCGCGATGCAAATTAGAGCGAAATTCACCTTCTTTTCCTTGGCGTTTCATTGCCCCAACAACTTTTCCATCTACCACTAATGCCCTTAGATCAGCTCCCTTTGCTTCAGAAATGTATTCTTGAACCACGACCCTGGCTTGTAACCCGTTAAAGGCTTCAAGTACAGATTCTGCCGCATTCCTTGTTTCGCATAAAACAACACCAAGACCCTGTGTGCCTTCCAATAACTTGATCACCACAGGTGTACCACCAACATGCTCGATAACCTCTTCGACATCTCGAGAGTAATTCGTGAATACTGTTTTCGGCATGCCAATTCCTGCCTTGCTAAGCCTTTGGAAACTTCTCAATTTGTCACGAGACCGAATAATGGCATCGGAGGTTACTGTTGCGAAGATGTTCATCATTTCGAATTGCCGTACTACAGCACAACCAAAGAAGGTGACTGAAGCACCAATTCTGGGAATTACTGCATCAACATAGTCAAGATAACGATCCTTGTAATAAATGGTTGGTTTTTCTCTTTCAATGATCAGGTCGCATTTCAATGGATCTATGACCTCCATGCGATGGTTTCGCTTCTCACCCTCTTCTATAAGACGAGCAGTGGAGTAGAGATTTGAATTTCTTGAAAGTATTACAATGTTCATTGGCCAGCAAATGGGTAAAATACCTGGCGCAATATAGTAAAAAAGCCAAATTGGCGGTTTTATAGTTTAGCCTTATATACTACCTTTACCTCAATGAATACTCCTGAGCTCGAAATTCAACTTAAAACCTTGCCCAATTCACCCGGAGTATATCAATACTTTGATGCTGACGGTAATATCATCTACGTAGGTAAGGCGAAAAACCTCAAGAAACGGGTTTCGTCCTATTTTACAAAGAATCATGACTATGGCAAGACCAAGGTCTTGGTCAAGAAGATTGCATCGATTAAGCACATTGTTGTACCTACTGAGACTGATGCATTGCTGTTAGAGAACAATCTTATAAAGACCTATCAACCGAGATACAACGTTCTGCTAAAAGATGATAAGTCTTATCCATGGATCTGTTTGAAGAATGAAAGGTTTCCTCGCATTTTCTCTACAAGAAGGGTGATCAAGGATGGGTCCGAATATTTTGGTCCTTATACCAGTGGGAAAACGGTTTCAACGTTATTGGATCTGATAAGGGGATTGTATCAATTACGAACATGCAATTACGATCTTACCAAGGAAAAGGTAGAGGCTGGCAAATTCAAGGTATGCCTTGAATATCATTTGGGAAATTGTTTAGGTCCATGCGAAGGGCTGCAAACAGAAGAAGATTATCATGGAAATATAAAGGCCATTCGGGCGATACTAAAAGGAAATTTCAAAGAATCCCTTAACAATTTCAAAAGGCAAATGAAAGAATATGCTGCCAACATGCATTTTGAAGACGCTCAAAGGATTAAAGAAAAAATCGAGATTCTTGAGAATTACCAATCAAAGTCCACCATAATCAATCCAAAGATCAGTAATGTTGATGTATTCTCAATAGTTTCAGACGAAAGCTATGGGTATGTAAACTTCCTTCAAATTTCCTATGGCTCCATCATACGGTCTCATACCATGGAAATCAAGAAACGCTTGAACGAAACTGACGAGGCATTGCTTCAACTTGCTATAACAGAAATAAGACAGCGATTTGATTCTAATTCAAAAGAAGTCTATGTGCCATTTAAATTAGACCTAGGGGAAGAGATCAAGGTAACCGTACCTCAATTAGGTGACAAGAAGCGAATCGTTGAACTATCCGAACGAAATGCCAAATTCTATAGGCTAGAACGCCTAAAACAAGTAAAAATAACAGATCCGGACCGTCATGTCAATCGAATCATGGCCCAGATGAAATCGGATTTAAGACTTAAGGAAGAGCCAAGGCATATAGAGTGTTTCGATAATTCTAATATCCAGGGCACACATCCAGTAGCGGCTTGTGTTGTTTTCAAGAATGGCAAACCCAGTAAAAAGGATTATCGACATTTCAATATCAAGACCGTAGAAGGTCCGGACGATTTCGCATCTATGGAAGAAGTGGTTTATAGGCGCTATAAAAGATTGCTTGATGAGAAACAATCCTTGCCACAACTAATAATCATAGATGGAGGAAAGGGACAATTGTCCTCTTCTCTTAAAAGTCTGGAGAGATTGGATTTACGAGGAAAGATTGCCATAATCGGAATTGCGAAGCGTTTGGAAGAATTATTTTATCCAGATGACCCAATTCCCTTATATTTAGATAAAAGGAGCGAGACATTAAAGATCATTCAGCAATTACGAAATGAGGCTCATAGATTTGGAATTGAGCATCATCGCAATAGACGAAGCAAAACAGCGTTGAATACGGAATTGGAGACAATTCCGGGTATAGGAGAAAAGACCATTGTTGAACTCTTGAAAGAATTTAAATCCGTTAAACGAATATCAACTGCAAAATTTGATGCGCTTAAAGAAGTTATAGGAACGTCCAAGGCCCATAAGATTTTCGATTATTATCACAACAAATGAAGAATGCCCTAGTTCTCATAATGCTTTTCATTAGTATTGGCGCATTTACCCAAGAAGATCGACAAGAAGACATCAAGGTAGGTCTTGTGCTTAGTGGTGGTGGAGCAAAGGGGCTTGCTCACATAGGCGTATTAAAGACGATAGACAGTCTTGGGATAAAAATAGATCATGTCGCTGGAACAAGTATGGGTGCAATAATAGGGTCTCTTTATGCCTCAGGTTATTCGGGAATGGAACTCGATTCCATTTTCAATGAACTGGATTTTGACGATCTTATCAATGACGTTCATCCAAGGGAATCCAAAACATTTTATGAGCGTGAGAATTCGGAAAAATATGCGATTTCCCTTCCGTTTGATAATTTCAAGGTGACATTGCCATCGGCCATATCAAGAGGGCAAAATGTATTCAACTTGCTTTCACAAATGACACTTCATGTAAGTGACATTGAGAATTTTAATGAACTTCCGATTCCATTCTTTTGTATGGCGACAAATGTTGAAACAGGAGCGCCTGTTTTGCTTGATCGAGGCAACTTGGCACAAGCCATTGCTGCCAGTGGGGCTTTTCCGTCGTTATTTCAACCCGTAATTATTGACGATCAAATCTTGATTGACGGTGGAGTGACCAATAACTACCCAGTTGACGAATTACGTGCAAAAGGCATGGACATAATTATTGGTGTTGATGTTCAGGATGGTCTAGCTAACCGCGACAACCTAAAAACAGCTCCAGAAATCCTGATTCAGATAAATAATTATCGCACTATCAATGATATGAAGGTCAAATCGAAGAAAACGGATATCTACATTAAGCCAGACATTGAGGACTTTAGTGTTATTTCCTTTGACTACGGGAAGGAAATCATCAATAATGGTGAGCGCGCTGCATATAACAAAGTTTTTTATCTAAAGGATGTTGCTACGAGGCAAGGCATAAAAGACAGACAAGATATTGAAATGGTTTCTAAAGATAGTATTACCATTAATTCAATAAATATTGAAGGTAATAAAAAATACAAACGCGCCTATATTCTAGGTAAATTGAAGCTAAAGGCAAATTCTACGATAAGTTATGACGATTTCAATGATGGAATAAACAACTTAGCATCAACCAATAATTTCGATATGTTTTCGTACCGCTTCGTTCCTAATCAGGAGGGTTATGACCTAAATGCAGTACTTACAGAAAACCAAACCAACACCTATTTGAAGTTTGGCGTCCATTATGATGAACTTTATAAGAGTGCGGCACTTATCAATATTACCCAGAAGCATTTGTTATTTGATAGCGATGTTGCCTCTTTTGATGCGATCATTGGTGATAATTTGAGATATAACTTTGAATACTACATCGATAATGGATTTTACTGGAGTGTTGGATTTCGTTCTCGTTTCAATGATTTTACCAAGAATGTTAATGTAGAAACTGTTTTGTCCCTTGCAGAGATAAATGCGACCGGACTGAATAAGATTGGGATAAAACTAGCCGATTTCACGAATCAGTTCTATTTACAAACCCTCTTCAGGAAAGATTTTTCCTTGACATTAGGTGCTGAGCATAAACGCTTGAACATAACCTCAGAGACTATTATTGATAATTCAGATGATAAAGAAACCGTATTCGAGAAAAGCGATTTTTTTGGGCTCTTTGGTACTTTGAAATATGACAGTTATAACAATCGTTACTTCCCAACGAGAGGAGTATACTTTAATGGCGATATGCATTGGTATCTATCATCGTCAGATTACAACAATAATTTCAAGCCTTTTTCTTATGCCAAGGCGGATATTGGCTATGCATTTGAAATAACGGATGCCTTATCTGTTAATCTAGGTTCTGAGGGTGGTTTTAAGTTAGGTGATAATCAAAATGGCTCCTTGGATTTCGCATTAGGAGGATATGGTAACAATTTCATTAATAACTTCGTATCCTTTTTAGGATACGATTTTGTTTCGATTCCAGGAGATAGCTTTGTAAAAGGAAGCATCAAGTTGGATTATGAGATTTTCAAGAAAAACCATATAAATTTCATTGCCAACTATGCCAATGTAGCGGACAATATCTTTGATGACGGAGAATGGTTCACCACTCCGGATTTTAGTGGATATGCCGCGGGTTACTCATTAGATACTTTTCTAGGGCCTGTGGAAGCAAAAGTCTCGTGGTCGCCGGAAACCAAGGAAACCATCTGGTTCGTAAACGTGGGCTTTTGGTTCTAAAGCCTGTTCTCGCA
>JABDMQ010000179.1 GCA_013001365.1 Flavobacteriaceae bacterium | reverse complement strand
AACAAGCCTTCAAGAAAATTGAAAGTGCCATATCATCAGGTGATAGATCACTATGGTTCCATTGTGCATCTTTAGGTGAATATGAGCAGGGTTTGCCCGTTTTTGAAGAGATCAAGAAAGATCATCCAGACCATAAGATCGTCTTATCCTTCTTCTCTCCTTCTGGTTATGAAATCAAGAAAGATTCTTCAATTGCAGATGTTGTACTCTACCTTCCTCTGGATACTCCAGCAAATGCCAATAAATTGGTGAATATGATCCAACCGAGCCTAACCGTATTCGTGAAGAATGAAATCTGGCCCAACTACTTAAAGGCATTGAAGAACAAAGGAATTAAAACCCTATTGATCTCTGCAAACTTCAGAAAAGATGAAATTCACTTTAAATGGTATGGCGGACTTATGAGAAAATCGCTTCGAGCTTTCTCACATATTTTTGTCCAGGACGAAGATTCTAAAACTAATCTAAAGTCTGTAGGCTTGAATGATGTTACTATTTCTGGAGATACCAGATTCGATCGTGTCAATGATCAATTGAAAATAGACAATCATGTACCTCGAATTGATGAATTCAAAGGTGACAAACTGTGCTTGGTGGCCGGAAGCACTTGGCCAGAGGGTGAAGCCTTGATTACGAAATACATCAATTCAACTTCTATTGACATAAAATTCATCATCGCCCCTCACAACATAAACAATAAGCAAATAAATCAGCTTAGCAACAACATAAAAGTAAAATCCATTCTATATTCAGGAATTGATGGTAAAGACTTATCCGATTTTAATGTACTAATCATTGATTGCATTGGACTCCTTTCAAAGCTATATAGCTTTGCAGATATTGCTTATGTCGGCGGTGCCTTAGGAAAGACGGGGCTACATAATACCTTGGAACCTGCTATTTTCAAGGTTCCAATCGTAGTAGGGACCAATCATGAAAAATTTCCAGAAGCACGAAATATGATTGCCAAAGGCGGAATGTTCGAAATATCTAACCCAGGATCTTTGGAAAACATATTTAACGAACTTGCTGAAAACGAATCGTTTAGAAAAAAAGCAGGTGAGAAAAACCTGGAATACATAAAAGAAAATCAAGGAGCTGTAGTCCGAATCATGGATTACATACGTAAATAGTGTTAATAAAAGTTTAACAAATATGTTAAATTTGGGCAGAATTTTCTTGTTAAACCCAATAAGAAATTCTTAATTGCAAAAGAATTAATAATTTACACAAAAACTTTAACCCATGAAAAAATTAATTTTGAGTATTATAGTGCTTGTTGTGGCTATATCTCTTACATCTTGTAAAGGATGTTCATCTGAAGCTGGAGATGCAGGCAGTGCGATAGAAAACGCGGCTGAAGCAGCTGGAGATGCAGCTAGCAGTGCAGCAGATGCAGCTGGCGATGCAGTTGATGCAGCAGCGGATGCAGCAGGAGATGCTGTTGACGCAGCAGGAGATGCCGTTGATGCGGCCGGAGATGCAGTTGACGCAGCAGCGGATGCAGCTGGAGATGCGGCTAACAAAGCAGTTGATGCAGCTGGAGATGCAGTTAATAAGGCTGGTGATGCCATTAAGGAAACTGCAGAGAAAGTAATAGATAGCATGTAATTACTCTCTGAAATTAAAAAGTTAAAGCCGATATTCTTATATCGGCTTTTTTTATTTAATTATTTATAATGTCCTTCAGTTCTAGGAGCCCCATACATTATTTCCTCGTTAGCATAACTTGCAAACTTCTTGAAATTTTCCCGAAATGAGGCAGCTAATTTATATGCAGTCTTATAATAGGCATGATCGTCATTCCACGTCTGCCTTGGACTTAATACAGAAGTTGGTACACCAGGGCATTTTCTTGGCTGGGCAACTCCAAAGACCGAATGTATATGGTAGTTCTCATAATTAACTTCACCTAATTTGTCTTCCATAGCCGCAGTGATCATGGCACGCGTATATTTTAACGCCATCCGTTTGCCAACACCATATGGACCTCCAGTCCATCCTGTATTGATCAACCAAACCTTAACGCCTGTTTCTTTCATTTTTCGACTTAGCATCTCGGCATATTCGGTTGGATGCAAAGGCATGAAAGGTGCACCAAAACAGGCAGAAAACGATGGCATAGGTTCATCGACTCCAGCCTCAGTTCCCGCTACCTTGGCCGTATAGCCAGAAATAAAATGATAAGCGGCTTGTCCTGGTGTTAATTTTGATATTGGTGGCAAGACACCAAACGCATCTGCGGTAAGAAAGAAAATATTCTTAGGATTCTTTCCTATAGAAGGTTTCTTGATGTTCTCAATATGATAAAGGGGATAGCTTACTCGCGTATTTTGTGTAATTGAAGCATCCTCATAATCAACTTCTCCCTTGTCATTCAATATCACATTCTCCAGAATGGCCCCTTTTTTTATGGCATCAAATATGTCAGGTTCACTTTCACGAGTCAAATTAATGACCTTGGCATAACAACCACCTTCAAAATTAAATACAGTATTCTCCTTGGTCCATCCATGTTCATCGTCTCCGATCAAACTTCTATCTGGATCCGTAGATAACGTGGTTTTTCCAGTTCCCGAAAGACCAAAGAAGATAGAAGTGTCTCCATCTTTGCCAACATTTGCAGAACAATGCATCGGCAACGTATTATTAAATACAGGTAGTATAAAATTAAGTGCGGAGAATATACCTTTCTTTATTTCTCCAGTATAACCTGTACCGCCAACAATAGCAGTTTTTCGTGTAAAATCGAGTATGGCAAAATTATGTTGTCGTGTCCCATCAACTTCTGGGTCTGCCATAAAACCTGGAGCATTCACAACCAACCAATCTTCCTTGAAATCCTTGAGATCCGATTCTGATAGCCTCAAGAACATATTATACACGAATAGATTACTCCAAGGATATT
>JABDMQ010000162.1 GCA_013001365.1 Flavobacteriaceae bacterium | reverse complement strand
GGGTCTACCTCAAGATCCCGTCCTCTAGTGAATTCAATACGGTTAGCAGGATGTCTCCCAAAGTAATAGGTAGCAAGTGCACTATATTTATTGGCCTCACTGATATCGACGGGCCACCATTTTCCTTCTGCATAGAACTCCGCCCAACAATGATAGCCATCGATGCCACCATCATCGCGATCGGACGGGATGGAAGCTCCAACCGCAAATCGTGAAGGTATTTCTGCCGATCTTGCCAAGGATATGAATAATGAATGGAATTCTGTGCAATTACCACTAAGGGCATCGCAGGCGTACACCGAATCTCCTGTTCCGTACTTTCCAGCTTTTTTATAACTCATGTTCTCGATGACATAATCGTACAAAGCCCTTGCCTGCATGATCGTTCCATCCTTGCTTTTATCACCAATAATAGAATCTGCCAGTACCTTAAAGCGGTCGCCTACAGGCATAAAGAAGCTTGGATTGAGGTAGCGCTCTGGCCATGAATCCTCTTTATATGGTTTCTTCTCCTTACGAGTGACATCATAAACAAGCTTTAGTTTGGTTCCGCTATGTTCAGGCAATAGCTTCATGTACAGTATGGAATTGCCATATTCCTTCTCTTCTAGGATTTGATGCTCCACAGGTGCTTCAATAGGTTGCAGTGCCACCGTTTGAAAGTCATCAGTTTGGGCTAATGGAATCCATAGCTGGGCGGATTCTTTCATATCCGGTAAGGTGACCTCATAATGGAATTCAAAGTTGTCTTCACCTTCAATAACTCCAAGCAATTCTGTAGATGAACTTTCTAATGGAACGCGATACCAGGTTTTGTCCTTTCGCTGCTTCCACGAATAAAAAGGCCTGCCATTGAGTTTATGCAAGGTTGTTTGCGTTACGGTCATACTTCCAGGATCACCTTCCAAGAAGAAATCGACATCGTAGACATCACCGCTCACATCGGCAAGGTCCACGCAGGCGAAATGCCGCCTCGGACCGAGATTGGAAAGGTATTCCGTATGTACACGTACTAATTGAAGGCGAAGGTCTTTGCCATCATCAGTGGTCATATTAAAGTACCCTCCTCCTTCTTCGACACGTTTATCGATATTGTACTTGATACCTGCTTCAATGTCGGCAGTAACTACCTTGGGAATGTTTTCCGCCACCTCTAAGCTAGTTTCTTTCTTTTGATTCTTCTTTGAATCACAAGCCATCATTAAGACTAGTATTAAGGCCGTGACAATACGAACATCCTTCATTTTATAGCGTGATTTAATGTTTGCATGAATTTACGATAATTCCAAAGCAATCACAATAAGGAAAATTCAAAGAAAATAGTCCTGGTTGGGAATTTATCAATTGATTAGTTTGAGGATTTGTGATATAGTAGATAATTATTACCTTGACTTTCTATTGACCAATCCAGCTGCATGAGCGAAAAAATCAAGACCCTCAAGAAATTTGGCACCTTTGGTGGTGTCTTCACTCCTACTTTGCTCACTATCCTGGGTGTGATCATGTATCTGCGACTTGGATGGGTTGTTGGAAACGCAGGTCTGTTAGGTGCTTGGCTCATTATCCTTGTTTCTTTTGTCATTACCTTATGTACGGCACTCTCGATGTCTGCTATCACAACCAACATTCGAATTGGTGCAGGCGGCGCCTATGCCATCGTATCACAAGCCTTGGGATTGGAAGTTGGCGGAAGTTTGGGGATACCTAGATACATCTCGCAAGGTCTTGCAGTGACCATGTACATTTTTGGTTTTAGGGAAGGTTGGCTAGGAATTTTTCCTGAGCATAATGCTTTTTTAGTAGACATTATCGTCTTCGCATCGCTATTTACCATTGCTTATATCAGTGCTAATCTGGCCATTAAGACCCAATTCGTGATCATGGGAATAATAATAGTCTCGTTGGTTTCTATAGTGATTGCGGCCTATGATGGTTCTATGCAAGAACCGATGAGTGATTCATTGAGCTGGGGCTCTTTTAAAGGCTCTGTGGAAAATGACTTTAGCGGAAGTAATTTCTGGGTAGTTTTTGCTGTGTTTTTCCCAGCAGCTACAGGCATCATGGCAGGCGCCAATATGTCTGGTGAACTAAAGGACCCTAAACGCAGCATCCCTTCTGGAACCTTGTGGGCCATCGCTGTGAGTTTTGTTATCTATATGCTTCTTGCCTTTTGGATATCTCGATCTGCGACTGAAGATGAATTGCTTTCTAATTATTATATCATGGTCGATAAGGCTTATTTTGGTCCAGCGGTCATTGCTGGAATTCTAGGAGCAACTTTTTCATCGGCCTTGGCCTCTATTGTTGGTTCGTCGCGAATCTTATTTGCTATGGGCGAACATAAGGTGCTTCCCTATTATAGGTTTCTTGCAGGCACTAGTGCTAGTGGGCAACCACGTAATGCCATGCTAATTACTGGCACACTCATTTTCTTGACACTTTTATTGCGCAACCTGAATGCCGTTGCACCTCTTGTTACCTTGTTCTTTCTCATTACTTATGCGATGATCAATATTGTCGTCATTATAGAGCAACGTTTAGGTCTTATTAGTTACAGACCTATATTCAAGATACATAAATGGGTGCCTTGGTTTGGGCTAATTTCGTCTGTATTTGCCATGTTCATTATCAATCCTACAATAAGTTTAATTTCCATTGTGATCGTTTTAATGGTTTATTGGTATTTATCACGTCAGAATTTGGAAACTCCTTTTGAGGATGTACGTTCGGGACTTTTTGTTTCATTCGCCGAATGGGCAGCCAAGCATACTTGGGGCATGAAGAAAATGCAACAGCGCGCTTGGAAAGCCAATCTCATGGTTCCAGTTCGCGATGTTAACGGCTTAAGGGGCACGTTTGAATTCCTACGTAATATTGCCAGACCAAAAGGGTCCATTAAGTTACTCGGCATAGAGCCTTTTACAGAACAGAGTATCTTGGCCAAGCAACTTGAGGAAATTTCAGCTTCCTTTAGGGATAAAGGTGTTTTTTCATCATCAACTGTAATTCACACTAAAGAATTCGCCAACGGAATCAACTATGGTAGTCAGGCATTGCAAGGTGCTTTTTTCAGGCCTAATATCCTATTCTTGAACTTACAGGATCATGACGACTATGAGAATGAGTTGAAACCAGTTATGAAGGAATCCATCCGTTTGGAAATTGGCATTCTACTATTCAATCTGCATACCTCGGCCCTATTGGGACAACGAAATACCATAAATGTTTGGGTAAGCAACCGAAAAGGAAACTGGCAACTTGAAGGTTGGGATATCGGCAATTTGGATCTCTCGATTTTAGTGGCCTATAAACTCAAGATGAATTGGGATGCACGTATTCGATTAATAACTGTG
>JABDMQ010000157.1 GCA_013001365.1 Flavobacteriaceae bacterium | reverse complement strand
TTAAAATTTGATTAGTTTGTTTTCTTTTTTTTATTAGTGTGATTAGTGTTAATTTGAAAAAGGCTGTTCTCTCGAGCAGCCTTTTTCTTTTTATGGCCATTTTTTATACTGAAGTTGAATTCTTTTCAGTGAACCACGAAGACGCATCTTATTGATAATCATTCATTTACTGTAAGATTTTATTTCGTTTTTTACTAAACGTAAGAAAAATGGAAAATTTTCCTAAACCTTCCTCAGACCAGTAAGCATGGGCTATTCAATAAGAAACATCGTTTAAATGTATTTTTTTATCGATAAAGTGCTCATATTATTTGGAATACTCAACTTAATTATCTAGGTTAGATAAGCATTTAGGCCCCAATTCTAAATGACCTAAACTTAATTATCATGAAAATGAAGTTGCTTTTCCTACTTTTCATTTGTGGTGTACTTACCCTCCAGGTTCAAGCACAAAATGCAAGATTCGATATTCCTGAACTTACTCCTGCCAAACAGGTTAAAGCTGATGGGCTTGTACAGCCTTATCTAGATGATTTCATTGCACAGTGCAAAAAATATGGCATTGAGTATCATGATAAATTATTTGAACTTAAGGAAATCGCTGTTGTCGATACACTTACGGTAAGCCCTAAAGGAGGAACCTTGGGTATGCTTGTGAGGGATGATAACAAAAAGGTAGAGAAAATAATTTTCAGTTGGATGACCCTTTTGGACAAAGAGATCCTTAAGGTGGTTGCATTTCATGAATTCGGGCATTATTTCTTGGGATACAAACATACATGTCATGATTGCAATACCATAATGGCAGCTGTAAACTCAAGTTACTTCGATATTATCAAGGATTGGGATTATCATGTTGAGAAACTTTTCTTAGAATCTCCAGAATATCTCAACAGACAAAATATTATAGCATTAAAAGTTGATTAGTTTGATTTCTTTTTTTTATTAGTGTGATTAGTGTTAATTCGAAAAGGCTGTTCTCTCGAACAGCCTTTTTCTTTACTTGTTAACTAAAACTAACTAAACTAAATGAAAAGTAGTAGAAAATCCCTTTAACTATTACTTACTACCAAATGTAATGATTAGAACTACATGATTGCACAGGATAAACCCTGATTGTTTCGGGGGTTTTTCCCCTTTTTTGATTGCTTTTTCGTTAAAACTAAGTTAAACCCGTAGGCAAGATTAAACCAAGGCAAAATGCACTTGTCTAATAATCAAATAAACATAAATAGAACAAAAATGAAACACCTATTAGCATTAGCAATGGCATTTATGACATTAACTGCCGTTGCGCAAGAAAAACCAGGGAAAACTGGAAAAGAAAGAACTGAAATGAGACCTGATTTCACTCCTGAACAGATTGCCACCATGAAATCTAAAGAATTAGCCCTGAAACTAGACCTTGATGCAACTCAGCAAGCCAAGGTCCAAGAATTACAATTGGCCATGGCCAAAGATCGGTTGACAAAGCGAGAGGAAATGAAGTCCAGAAAAGAAAGCAAAAGTGAAAGACCAACTGCTGATGAGCTTTATGAAATGAAGAATGAACGACTTGATAAGGCTTTAGCACACAAACAAGAAATGAAAAACATCTTGTCTTCAGAACAATATAAAAAATGGGAAGAAGGAAATCAACTTAAAATGCGAGATCATAGGCGTTTTGATAGAAAGAAAATGATAAAGAGAAAAAGGATGGCTCATGCCAGACATGAAAATTAGTTGAGTTGGTTAGTTTTGATTAGTAAAAAAGGTATTGGTAATATTATCAGTACCTTTTTTTTCATGAATCTGTTAATTCGTAGAAAAAGTATTATTTTAGAGCCAATCAATAACGACTTAACATTATATCATGAGAAGATTATTTACACTCTGCATTTTTTCAATGGCATTATTACTAGGGACAAGCAATAGCTTTTCTCAGGATACAAGAACAAATGCTGCCGCTGATGCAGAATTAGCTATCCTTGTTAAAGAAGCTAAGACCATGGCTGCTGAAATTGGCTTGAACGAAGACCAACTTAACGCATTTACCAGAGCATATGTTGCAAGGGAACAGTCAATCAAGACACAGCAAAATTCATCCTTACAACAAACTGAAAAGCGAAATATGTCGGATAAGAAATTCATTGCTCAAATGCGAGAGACCTTAAGTGGAGAGCAACTGGAGAAATTCAAGGCTATTTATAAGAAGAAAATGCAAAGACACAAATCTTGAAATAGATTTCAATAAAAAAAGCCTCGCAAATGTGAGGCTTTTTTTATTTGTCCATATTCTAGTAATCCTTTGGTAAGGGTTTGACATAGAGAACCTGACCTACGAACAAATCAGAATTCTCAAGGCTATTCAGTTCTTTGATCTCATCTACGGTTATTTTGTATTTTCTAGACAAAGAATATAAGGTATCGCCTTTCTTAACTGTGTGCTTGTCATTAACAACAACTGGAATATTCGCCTTTGAAGCATCCTTGCCTAAGACCTCAGCATCATACTTATAAAGTTTGTAGCGTTCGATCAATGAAATAAGTTTTTGGGGATACTTTCTATCAGTAGCATAACCTGCTTTCTTGAGTCCTTTTGCCCAAGCTCTGTAATCGTCCTTGTTCAATCGGAAAAGATCCATGTAACGCTTTCTTGAGGTCAAGAACAATGAATGATCGCGATACGAGTATTTTACATTATTGTATTTCCTGAAACATTCCTGTTCGGCATCATCATCGTGATAGATCTTGGCACCGGTCCAATCATGACACTTTATTCCGAAATGATTATTTGCTTCTATCGCCAAACGTCCATTGCCTGATCCCGATTCTAAAATACCTTGGGCAAGTGTAATACTTGCTGGTATTCCATATTTTCTCATTTCGTCCTGCGCAAAATCACTGAAATTGTCAACATAATCTGCTGTGCGCTGAGTGTTGGTCTTAATTGGAACAGGAGGAGCCTCCTGTTCTTGATCTTGATCTTCTTCAATCTGTGGCAGTATGACTTCTGGCTTTTCTTGTTCAGATTTTTTCGTTATTACCTTTTTCTTTGCTCCGCAATTCATCATTACAAAGCTGACAATAATTAGCAATATGACCTTTAGTGATCTTCCCATTTTATTTAATTAGTGGTAATTGTTTCTTCATTAATGCATTGTTCATTCCGGCAATTCCTTGAAGCCCTCCAGTGTGAATAGCGAGAACCCTGGAGCCCTTTGGAAAGAAGCCCTTTTTCAACAAATCCATAATTCCGAACATCATTTTACCAGTATATACAGGATCCAAGGCAATTTCATGCTCGGACTTGAATTCATTGATGAACGCAATCAATTCTTCATTTATTTTGGCATAACCGCCAAAATGATAGTCGGTAATTAACTTCCAATTATTCTTTGAGCTGTACTTTCGGATTTCTTCTTCCAAAAAACTACCTTTTAATGCCGGGAATCCTAAAATCTTCTGAGCATCAAGGGAACTATTTATGATTCCAGAGATGGTGCCTCCTGTTCCAACTGAACAACAAACAAAATCGAATGACTTGTCCTGTACAGTCAATATTTCTTCGCATCCTTTTATCGCCAGCTCATTTGTACCTCCTTCAGGTATTAGATAAAATGACCCGAATTCGTTTTTCAATTCTTCTATGAATTCTTCATTATTCTTGTCGCGATAGGATTCTCTTGTAATAAACTTGAATCTCATGTCACAACTACTCGCAAACCGTAAGGTTGGATTATCATAAATACGGCTTTCTAGTTCTTCACCTCTTATAACACCTATGGTATTCAAACCTAATTCCTTGCCAACTTTTGCAAGGGCGGCAATATGATTGGAATAAGCGCCACCAAAGGACAGCAAAGTCTTCAAACCTTCATATTTGGCTTCAAGGATGTTATACTTCAGCTTCCGGTACTTATTACCTGAAATTTCTTGGTGAATGAGGTCTTCTCTTTTTAAGTAAAGATCCACTCCACACTTACTCGATAGATCAATTCTTTGATTTGTGCTTTTATCTATTTGAATGAGGTCCATCATTCTTTCTCAAATACTTTAAAAAACTCCAAGGCTTCCTTAACTCAAGATAACTCAGATTTGATTCGTTCATGTAAGATTCCCGTTCGAAAGATATATTGATATAGGCCGAATACCAAGATCCATATTGGATGTACCTGACAAAGAATTCCAACACATATAGCACATAAAAAGGAAGTATGAGCATTTCCAATTGCTGCTTCAAATGAATTCTTTCATGATTAATTAAAATGTCGTCCGTCTTCGAAGACCTATGTTTCAAGAACACGAATGGATAAATGGTCAAGCCTGAATATCCTTTAGGAATCAAGTATTTGGAGACTAAAATCATAAGTAGTATTCAATTAATTAAGGTCAATTTACATTATCTTTGTATTACATAAACCATGCCCAAACTGTTTTTTATAATCAAGTTACTAACAGTCAATTAGTTTACCATATCTGATCATGAACAAGGATATCCCAATTGAAGATGGCGATTTTTACATGACACCTGAAGGATATCGGTGTTTTACGGAGCAATATCACCTAAAACGAGGCTATTGCTGCGAAAGCGGTTGCAGGCATTGTCCATATGGTTATGATAAAAGAACCAATTCGGTAAAAAAAAAGTGATGGCAATTCAGCAATTGACTTTTCAACAACAATTATCAGAGGGGATTCCTTTAGATCTTCCTGCAATAAAACCTTACGAGCATTCCATTAATCATGCTCCAAAACGCAAGGATATTCTATCAGCAGAAGAAAAGAAACTTGCCCTTAAAAATGCCTTACGATATTTCAAGCCAGAACACCATAAGGTCCTTATTGAAGAATTCAAGGAAGAACTTAATGATCATGGTCGCATTTACATGTATCGTTTCCGACCTGATTATGCAATGCATGCCAGGTCAATAG
>JABDMQ010000146.1 GCA_013001365.1 Flavobacteriaceae bacterium | reverse complement strand
GTTCTGGAACAAGCAACCAATGGAGGATATCCTTTTGATGATTTTACCATGACGACCGACTTGGTTTTTGGAGGTTTGATAAGCCTTGATGGTGTTCATTTAACATCTAGAGGATACGGCCTTATGGCAAGAGAATTCCTTGCTGCAATTGATGCTGCATTTGGCTCCAATTTCATCGAAGCGGGAGCTACTCCAGATGCAGGTGAGCTTCCTACCAATTTCCCACCAGGCATATAATTTTAAATAATCTATAAAAGAAATAAAACCCAGAGAATTCATCTCTGGGTTTTATTTTTTTACATCTAATCCCATTGAGCCGAAATTCCTTGATATTTTGATGGAAATTCTATTTCAATTTTAATTAAATAATATATCTTTGCAGCGCAAAAAATAGGCTGATTTAGCCTAATTAAAAATCTAGATAAAGTAAACATATAAGCAATGGCAAAAGTCACAGGTAAAGTTGCACAGATAGTTGGACCGGTAATCGATGTCGAATTCGGAGCAGGAGCAGAACTCCCAAGAATTTATGATTCCTTGGAGATCAATAGAGAAGATGGTTCAATTCTGGTCTTAGAGGTACAGTCGCATGTTGGCGAAGATACGGTTAGAACCATTGCGATGGATTCTTCCGATGGGTTGAGCAGAGGTGAAGAAGTAGTTGCAACTGGAGCACCTATACAAATGCCAATTGGAGAAGACGTATATGGAAGATTGTTCAATGTTATCGGTGATGCCATTGACGGTCTAGGAGATCTGCCAAAAGCGGGCAAGGATGGACTTCCTATTCACAGGGAAGCACCGAAATTCGAAGACCTATCAACTTCTACAGAAGTCCTTTTTACAGGAATTAAGGTGATCGACCTTATCGAGCCTTATGCTAAAGGAGGAAAGATCGGTTTGTTTGGAGGTGCTGGAGTTGGTAAGACAGTACTTATCCAAGAGTTGATCAACAACATTGCGAAAGGACATGGTGGACTTTCTGTTTTTGCTGGAGTAGGTGAAAGAACTAGAGAAGGAAACGATTTACTTCGTGAGATGTTGGAATCAGGCATTATTAAATATGGTGATGATTTCATGCACTCGATGGAAGAAGGCGGATGGGACCTTAAGAAGGTGGACAAGAAAGTAATGAAAGAATCTAAAGCGACATTTGTCTTCGGTCAGATGAACGAACCTCCCGGAGCACGTGCTCGAGTGGCATTGTCAGGTTTGACCATTGCTGAGTATTTCCGTGATGGTGCAGGAGAAGGACAAGGGAAAGACGTACTTTTCTTCGTTGATAACATTTTCCGATTCACACAAGCCGGTTCTGAGGTATCGGCACTTCTAGGACGTATGCCGTCTGCGGTAGGTTACCAACCAACCTTGGCAACGGAGATGGGTGCCATGCAAGAGCGGATTACATCTACAAAAAGAGGATCTATTACGTCTGTACAAGCAGTTTATGTACCTGCGGATGATTTAACGGATCCAGCACCGGCAACAACCTTTGCTCACTTAGATGCAACAACGGTATTGTCTCGTAAGATCGCTGAGCTTGGAATTTATCCAGCGGTTGACCCATTGGATTCTACATCAAGAATTTTGGCAGCCGATATTTTAGGAGACGAGCACTACAATTGTGCGACTCGCGTAAAAGAGTTATTACAGCGCTATAAAGAATTACAGGATATTATTGCCATCCTAGGTATGGAAGAATTGTCGGAAGAAGATAAAATGGCTGTAAACCGCGCACGTCGTGTACAGCGTTTCCTTTCACAACCATTCCACGTGGCTGAACAATTTACAGGTATACCAGGTGTACTGGTTGATATCAAGGAGACAATTAAAGGCTTCAATATGATCATGGATGGCGAATTGGATCATTTACCAGAAGCATCTTTCAACCTTAAAGGAACGATTGAAGAAGCTATAGAAGCAGGAGAGAAAATGCTTGCAGAGGCATAATAGCTAATATTTAAAGTATGTATTTAGAGATAGTTTCACCAGAAGCCACATTGTTTAAAGGAGATGTTGAAAGCGTTGCTGTACCTGGTGTAAATGGTGAATTCGAAATGCTGAATAATCACGCGCCAATTGTATCGCTTTTAAAGGCTGGCCATGTAAAGATCTATGGTGAGATCACTTTAGAAGAAGAAGTGGAAGATAAATTCGTTAAAGGTGAGAAGAGAGGCATGTGGTTACCAATCAATTCAGGAACCATAGAAATGAAAGATAACAAAGTTATTGTCCTTGCCGATTGATAGGATTATAATTGAAAATATACAAGACACCAAATGAAAGTTTGGTGTTTTTTTATGTGCTAAACTAAAGTATTGTTGCCCTGATCTTCTTCCATAGTTTGGTTAGAATGAAACCGGAGATCAGTGCCGAAACAATCAAGAATCCAGCATTAACATAATTTCCATATATCATGTTCCCAGTAAAGAACATGATGCTATATATCAGAACACAGCCAACGAGCATGGCCAATATTCCTGAAGGAACACTCCATCCTTCGTTTGATTCTACTAGTTCAATACTATCGATTTTTGCTTCGGTTAATACTTTGTTCCATCCAGGACCTCCAGGTTGTATTTTCTTGTAAAAGTCCCGCAGAACTGACTTGCTTTCTGGCCTAGTCATAAATGTAACTGTTAACCAAACTATAGTTGTTATTAGAACGATTATCGGGAATTTGGCCCATGAAGGCATTAATGCTGTCTCACCGAAAAGCTGATCTCCTAGTGAAGAAGTGAATAGCAATGAAACAATACCTGAGATCAACATAGCCGAAATCTCGCTCCATGCGTTTATGCGCCACCAAAACCAGCGCAATATGAATATCAAGCCTGTGCCTGCTCCAAACATCAAAATAATATCAAATAATTGTTTGGCATTTTGCAGATATAATGCAAATAAAGCACTAAAGACCATGAGCAAGACTGTAGAAATCCTTCCGACCAAAACAAGTTGCTTTTCAGAAGCATTCTTGTTTATTTGTTGCTTATAGAAATCGTTCACAACATAAGATGACCCCCAATTAAGATGTGTTGAGATAGTAGACATATATGCTGCTACCAAAGAAGCCAAGACCAGCCCTAAAAGGCCATGAGGTAATTTGGTCAGCATTGCAGAATAGGCAAGATCATGGCCTAATTTATCTTCTGAGATCATTGGAAATGCTTCTTGAATACTAGCAACATCGGGGAATATCACAAGTGAGGCCAATGCCACTATTATCCATGGCCATGGCCGCAAAGCATAATGCATGATGTTAAAGAAGAAGGTTGCGCCTATGGCATGATTCTCATCCTTTGCAGCTAACATCCTTTGGGCTATATAGCCACCTCCACCAGGTTCAGCACCAGGATACCATGAACTCCACCATTGTACTGCTAAAGGAATGATCAATAATGTTATTAATGCTTCATTATCACTAAAGTCCGGCAATATCGATAGTTTGCCTGATACGTTTTCGTGTTGAAGCAATGCTTCCAAACCTCCAACTTCAGGAAGGCCAACTAAATAATACGCGGCACCAATAGCGCCAGCCATGGCTGTAAAGAATAGGATGAAATCCGTATAAACAACCCCTTTGAAGCCACCCAAAGCACTAAAAACAACGGTTATCGTACCAGCATAAACTATAGTTTCCCAGGGTTGTAGCCCAAGCATGATACTACCGATCTTTATGGCCGCTAATGTAACACCAGCCATGGCAAAAACATTGAAGATAACACCAAGATAGACGGCTCGAAACCATCTTAAGAAATGAGCAGGCGGACCTCCGTACCGTAATTCGTAGAACTCGATATCTGTATTCACTTTGGATTTACGCCAGAGTTTTGCATAAACGAACACAGTTAATAGTCCCGTAATCAAGAATGCCCACCATACCCAGTTTCCAGACACACCATCTTTCCGGACAATATCGGTCACTAGGTTTGGAGTATCCGTAGAAAATGTCGTTGCGACCATTGAAACCCCTAAAAGCCACCAAGGCATATTCCTACCTGACAAGAAATATTCAGAAGAATTTTTCCCTGATCTTTTGGAGACATAAATACCTATGAAAAGTGTGATTGCAAAAAACGAGAATATCAGAGCAAGGTCCAGTGTTGAAAGGTCAATCATTTTGAATTAGTAAAATTTACCGTAAGGTATACTTTTTTAGTTAAAATCTTCAATGCTCCTTGCGCCATACTAGAGTGTTTTAGACAACAGATTCACATCCGAACCTTAATGTCCAGACTAATGATTTCCCAATTTTGGCCATATGCGGTGTGTGTTTTCAGTACCTTGAAGCCAACGGCTTGATGCGCTACAGATGAACGTACATTCGTAATGTCTACTTCAGTAATAATGGCATCAAATTCCGGATTTAATTCTTGTGCCATGAATTGGTATAATCCTCTAAAAATCCCTTTACCTCTATGATCCTTATCTATACATATCTGGCCCATAGCAATATATTTAACAGATAGGCCTTTTTCTTTCAAGGTTTTTTCAACCTCTATGAACATTGACGATAATAAAGGAATATCACTTTTGAAATCAGGATGCATTGATAGGGCGTAACCAACTATTTTATCTTTATGCTTAGCGATGCAATGTGCACATCGAACATTCATTTTCTTAAGAATTTCCAGATCATGTTTTAGGGTCACGAAACCTTCTTTTTCCATTTCCTTATCGGTAAGGGTTTCTTTCAAATTTCTTGACTGTAGTTTTAAAATCTCTTGAAGTTCTTTATCTGTATAGGCACGTTGATATATAATGTTCATTATGGACTTGCTCTAGATTAATGTTGGAATTATTTAATTGTTATTCAAAGCTAAATAATAAACCCCAACCTTTGTTTTATTTACTTATTTTTACTGGCTTAAACCAACAATCATGAGTTTCAGGAAATCCTTGTTCTTCATTCTCCTTGCAGTCAATAAGTTTTCCTTTTCACAGGATTTACAACCACAAGAACAACTCGAGGAAGTCGTCATAACATCAAGCAGGATAGACCTTCCATTTTCCGAGAATTCCAGAACAATAACCATTGTGAGTTCAGAAGACATCCAGCAAAGCGCGGCAACAAGTGTTGCTGAGGTATTACAGCAATTTGCGGGTGTAGATATGAGAAGGCGCGGGGCAAATGGTATGCAGGCAGACCTTTATATTAGAGGTGGTGGATTTGACCAAACTCTGCTATTAATTGATGGTATAAGACTGGAAGATGCTCAAACTGGCCATCATACCATGAATATGGCATTGCCAATAGAAGTTATTGAGCGAATCGAGATCATAAAAGGTCCTGCTGCGCGAGTATTCGGGCAAAATGCGTTTACAGGAGCCATAAATATTGTTACGAAAAAGAATGTTGAAGATGTTACGGTTCTAGGACTTCAAGGTGGTTCCTTTGGCCAATTGAATGTCACTGCTACACTAGGGTTGGACCTTGGTAAATCGGATCATATCGTTCATTATTCCAATAATCACTCCGATGGTCATAGGACAAATAGTGATTTCGACAATCAAAACTATTTCATTAAAAGCAGTTTTAATAAGAACAATACACCAATTGATGTAATTGCTTCTTTAAATGACCGGAAATTCGGTGCACAGAATTTCTATACCACCAATGAGACTTTTTCTGAATATGAAGAGACGCAAGCAAGTCTTTTAAGTGTTCAATCTAAATTCGTATCAGGAAATTTAACAGTTAAGCCTCAAATTCATTGGAGACGTAATCAAGATATGTTCTTGTTAAGAAGAGATGACCCAGAATTTTACAGGAATTTTCATATTACAAATAAGGTTGGGGCAGATATTAACACCTCTTATTCTTCAAAAGCAGGAATGACGGGTTTGGGAGTGGGTGTTGCGAAAATGTATATATCAAGTAACAATCTTGGAGACAGGGATAGGTTTATTGCTAATTTGTTTTTGGAACATCGATTCAAGTTATTGAATGACAAACTGGATATCACTCCAGGAATTGCGGTTAATTATTTTTCTGATTTCAAGTTTCATGCGTTTCCAGGAATGGATGTAGGTTACAGATTGAATGATCACTTCAAGCTATACGGAAATATAGGCTATACTTATAGGATTCCTACCTATACAGATCTTTACTATAGTGATCCCGCTACATTGGGAAATCAAGATCTTGAGCCTGAAGAAGCCATAGCAGAGGAAATAGGGTTAAAATATAATAAGAAAGGATTTGATTTTAATTTGGCATTCTTCAACAGGGATTCGAAGAAAATAATTGATTATGTAAAAGAAAATGAGGAGGATCGGTTCATGGCTACCAATATTCGCGAATTGAACTCCAAAGGAATGGAAACGAGTATTGCTTATCAATTCAGGACAATTGGATATGCACAATTAATTAGGGCCGGTTACACCTATATTGATGATGAAGTAAAGGATCTGGATTTGGCGTTTACAAGATATTCCATTAATTCCTTGAAGCATCATTTCACAGTTGCCTATCACTCACAATTTGTCAAGAACTTGAAACATAGCTTGGTCTATAAATTCGCAGAACGAACGGCAGGAGACAGTTATTCTGTTGTTGATGCTAGTATTTCATTTGAATTCAAGTCATTTGAAGCATCAATAATTGCCAACAATATCCTTAATGAGGATTTCATTGAAACTGGGTTTGTACCCATGCCAAAAGGCAATGTTCTATTTGGACTGAATTACCGAATTAAATAATTTCAATTTTCAAGCGTTTTATTAAATTTACAAAGGTAAATTGAATTTGTATTGAAACTCGATCTTCTAGACATACCACGTGTTGAAACCATCACAAAAGATGAGTTCTTGAAGCATTATTTCAGACCACAGAAACCTGTGGTAATTGAGCGCTTTATTGAAGATTGGCCTGCATATAATAAGTGGAATCTGGATTATATGAAGGAAGTAGCTGGCAATATTACAGTTCCGTTATACGATAATCGCCCAGTGGATTACAAAGATGGATTCAATGAGCCTCATGCTCAAATGAAAATGAGCGAATATGTAGATCTTCTTAAAAGAGAGCCAACCAAATACAGGATTTTCCTTTGGAATATATTAAAGGAGGTTCCTCAGCTTCAGGAGGATTTTGATTTTCCGGACTTTGGATTGAAATTAATGAAAGGATTGCCCATGTTATTCTTTGGTGGTGAGGATTCGTATACCTTTATGCACTACGATATTGATCTTGCCAATATCTTTCATTTTCATTTTGAAGGTAAAAAACAATGCATATTGTTCGATCAGGGTCAAAGCGAACATCTATACAAGATCCCTCATTCATTGATCGTAAGGGAAGATATAGATTTTGCTAACCCAGACTTCAATAAATGGCCAGCACTAAAGAACGCTAAAGGTCATGTTGCTAACCTCGAACATGGCAATGTACTTTACATTCCTGAAGGGTACTGGCATTATATGCGCTATATTACTCCAGGTTTTTCCATGAGCTTAAGAGCCATAGCAAGAAATCCGATTAATTTTGGTAAAGCGGTATATAATTTGGTCGTTATGCGTAATTATGACAACATGATGCGCCGTATAAAGGGCCAGAAATGGATAGATTGGAAGAATGAGCAAGCAATACTAAGGACGCATCGCAAACAAGGGATCACTTGATCAACTCATTGACTCGGTCGTAAACAAGATGTGGCTCCCAACCTCTATATATCAAATAGTCGTGAAGTTTCTTTTTTTTCTTGTTTCTATTTGATTCACGCAAAGATTTTGCCTTTTTTTCGCTTAAGTCCTTGAAAACCTCGATGTACACAGACTCTTCTATTTCCTTAAGCGCTAGATTTACATTAACTTTACTGATGCCTTTTTTCCTTAATTCAAGTGTTAATCGGCGCCGCCCCCATTTCTTTATCCTGAATTTGCCCCTAACATAGGTTTTGGCAAAACGCTCTTCATTAAGAAAGTTGTTTTCCATTAGATGGAGGATGATAAGATTCCTTGCTTCAGGGATCATGTTCATCTCCTTTAATTTTTGTTCAACCTCTTTATGACAGCGTTCTTGATAAGAACAATAATATTCCAGTTTCATTCTGGCTTCATCAAAGGTGTAGGGGTTAGAAGGTTTCAGGATATTGTTCTTTCAAATAAATGGATTAAATATAAATCCAAATTATGAAAAAGAACTACTTTCTTGGACTCATTTTCTTATTAATAGGATTGGTTTCTTATGCACAACCGTGCACAGATCTTTTTATGTCCGAGTACGTAGAGGGCTCTGGAAATAACAAAGCCATTGAAATATATAATCCCACAGGAGCTGACATTTTGCTTACGGGATCTTATGATATCCAGATTTATTTTAACGGCGCAGCAGTTGCAGGATCAACGATATCATTGGTTGGTACAATTCCTGCTGGCGAAGCCTTTGTTGTTGAAAATCCAGGCGAAGCTATTGGAATTACAGAGGACCAACAAAGTACACTATTGAGCTTTAATGGTAATGATACCGTCGTATTGCGAAATGGTGGAGTGAATATTGATATCATTGGCCAAATAGGATTCGATCCTGGAGCACAATGGGTAGGGGCAGTATGTACCCAAGGTACTCAGAATGGTACTATGATACGAAATGCTGGTGTGCAGGCAGGGGATAATAATGGAGCAGATGTTTTTGACCCGGATGCAGAATGGACGTGCTATAATCAAGATACTTTTGCAGATATCGGGTTTCATACCAATGTATGTGTTCCGAGTAATGAAATTCAATTACAGCTGCCAATTGGAACCGATATTTCTTGTGGTTTCAATTACAATTTTGGAAGCCAGAATATTGGAACGAATACAGATACTGTAATCAGGATCCAGAACATTGGTGCAGTGGATCTGACCATTTCAGGATTAGGATTGACCACGGGAATTGATTTCTCCTTGATTGGAACTCCAGGCTTGCCATTGGTCATTCCACCAGGAGGCAATCAAGATATAACGATAAGGTACAATCCGACACTTTTAGGACTTTTAACGGATTCTCTTACGATCACAAGTGACGATGCAAATGAAGGCATTTGCACAGTGAATCTTGAAGGAATTGGGTCATCATTATGTGGAACTTCAACAACTGTAATTGCAGAACAAGATTTTGAATCTGCAGCCTCCGATACTTGGAATTATACGCCTAATCATGCCCCAATCGTTGATCATTGGTATGTAACCAATAATCTAACAAATATACCAACTGCCCAAAGTGCAGCGAGTTTTTGGGGCATTACGGACCTAGAAAGAGCAGGGCATTTTGGTTTTACTCATGAGATCACTTTTGATGCAGTTGATGTGTCTGCTTATAGCAATGTTGAGTTATCTTTTTATTATTATTCCGTTGGTCTTGATGTTTCAGACAACCTTGATTATGAAATATTCTATGATGGTGTTTCTCAAGGGATTGTAGATATTTCTGCCAATACAGGTGCATGGACTCAAGTGCTTGTGAATATTCCGGACTCGGTTACATTGTTACAGCTAATTTTTTATGCTGATCTGGATGCGCTGAATGATCAAGCTGGGCTTGATAATTTCAGTTTATCTGCCACTGCTCTCAATACGACAACTTGGGATGGCATGAATTGGGACAATGGATTTCCGGACAATACAATGACCGCAATTATCGATGGAGATTATTATACAGCAACCAATATGCCTGGAAGTTTTGATGCTTGTAGTATATCTGTTACGACAGGGAATTCATTGTTCGTAAATGGCACTGATTATGTTAATATTACTAATGATATTTCAATTGATGGCCTGATAGCGATTGGATCAGAGGCAAGTTTGATTCAGGTCAATGACCTGGCAACTGTAACTAATAATGGCATTGGACTTGGCAGGTTATTTAAGGTAACAACACCAATCGATGCTTTTTACGAATACACCTATTGGAGTTCTGCTTTTGCAGATGAAACAGTTGGAGATGCGTTGTCGGGTGTTCCAGTCGATAGGATATTCAGGTACGATGCAGCAAATTATGAAGATACAGATGCCGATAATTATGATGATAATTCTGATGATTGGATCATAGCTGGTCAAACCGATCTTATGATTCCTGGAAAAGGATATGCCGCTTTTGCGCGTCCAGCAACGATGGGTTACCCAGAAACCCAGTCATTCGTTTTCGAAGGAACATTCAATAACGGAATCATTACTACGCCAGTTACAGTGAGTCCTGATCCGGTCAATCCTCAGAACTGGAATCTGTTAGGAAATCCTTATCCTTCTGCCATCAATGCAGATGCTTTCATTAATGATCCAGCCAATGCGGGATTATTAAGTGGAACGATTTATTTATGGACACATATTTCTCCGCCAGAAGACTTTAATCCTGGACCAAATGTGCTTAATTTCTCTGAAGACGATTACGCTTCCTATACCGCAGGCGTAGGTGGTGTAGCAGCAATTAACGGTGGTCCTCCACCGACAGGCATCATAGCCTCTGGACAAGGTTTTTTCATAGAAGGCGTGTCCAATGGCAATGCGACATTCAATAATGCAATGCGAGTAACCACTGGAAACGATGATTTCTTTAGGGCAACCGATCGTATTTGGCTTAATATGGAGAATGATGAAGGAGCTTTCAGCCAGATATTGATAGGATTCGTTGAGGGTGCCACTAATGGAATCGATAGGTCATATGATGGTAAAAGACTGGATGGTGGCAGCCTTATTTCATTCTATTCATTGGTTGATGATGAAAGATTCGCCATTCAGGGCAGGGAACC
>JABDMQ010000115.1 GCA_013001365.1 Flavobacteriaceae bacterium | reverse complement strand
TTCTATAAGAACAGGCAGGGAGGCAGTCTATACCAAGCCTTTTTCGATACGATCCCGATTGCTATGTTCTTTCTGTTGCCGATCTTTGCTTTGTTCTTGAAGATCTTTTATTGGAGGCGAGGACGCTATGCGCATCATTTGGTGTTCGCATTTTATTATTTCTCATTCTTGTTCACGGTATTGAGTATTGTCATCGGTGTCAATATGATCTGGGACATACCTGATTGGATTGATTGGCTTATAGGCTTCTCGACCATATTCTACATGTTCTTGGCGTTGAAAAGGTTTTATGAGCAAGGCTGGATATTAAGTTTCTTTAAAACAGGTTTTATAGCTTTTGGATTCATGCTTTTCGTTTTACCGCTTACCGCTGGAATTGTAGCCTTGTTTGCTTTTATGTTCTATTAGATTGAGTTTCAAAATATGATTTACCGAATGAAGATTCCATTGATTACTTTTTTCCTATATCTATCAAACCTTGTATTGGTCATGGCGCAAGACCCTCACCGTTTTGATGAGGACATAAAGAAATTCAATAAGATTACTGCACCAGAAGATGTCGTTGTCTTTACTGGAAGCTCAAGTATTCGCTTTTGGGACGATCTTACCGAAGACTGCTCGAAGATGGAAGTAGTTAATACTGGTTTTGGTGGCTCGCATATGTCGGACCTCCTTTATTTCATTGATGAAACCATCTTAAGGTTCAAACCTTCTAAAGTGTACATATATGAAGGCGATAACGATATTGCAGGCGACAAACGACCACGAAGAATCCTAAGGACAACTAAGAAGGTGACTCGAAAGTTATTGGCTTCAAGCCCAAATACAGAGATTCGATATATCAGTGCCAAGCCGAGTCCATCGCGTTGGGCATATAAAAAACAGTACGAACGCTTTAATGCTTTACTCAATGCGTATTGCAATAAACATGAGCAACTGGATTATATAGATGTTTGGACACCTATGCTTGGAAATAATGGTCGCCCTAAGCCTCACATATTCGTAGAGGATAGCCTTCATATGAATCGTCAGGGATACTTGATTTGGAAGGACATAATCTGTCGAGATTCTGAATGAAGATTTCAATTGCCTTAATTAAACAGGTCAATCATTACCGACTTCTGTACATTGTCATTATTCCGGCAACGGACCATCATCCTCCGCTTCGCCATCATTACAGACTAAACCATGAGCTATAATATAAATAGGTCCTGATAGACCATCTACAGTATAAGAATCGAATTCCACACCATCTAGTTCATGTTGATAAGGAAATTGCCCAGGAGCAACAGAGTCTTGGCCATTTTGATCAGTTGGGTAGGGCTCGTTGCCAACGTATAAATGCGTTTCATTCAATACGAATCCCTCGTTCATTTCGTAATCTATATCCACAGTTCCAGTGGCCTCATCGTAATTAACAGTCAAGGTACCTGCCAATGTTCCATTGTCTAGAACGCACTGGCCTGCACCACTATAGAGGTCAAAGGAATAGTCACCAAATTCGATTGAGCCGTTGGTCCAACCCCATCGACTGAAGCCATCGTCCAAAAAACAGGTGGCATGATCATCTTCACCTCTAGCAAAGAGGGTTTCGCAAGATTCTTCAGAAGTTTGGTCTTGTTGGTCCGATTGATTATCGGATGACTGGTCGTTTTGTCCTAATCGTTCGGTCTGGCATGCAAAAAACATTACCACGCAGAAAAACAGGTACTTGGGGATTGTTTTCATGATAAATTGGGGTTTCTAATCTTGAAATATAGCTAAGGGCATTGACAATAGAAAATCTTTTCGATGAACTGCAGGTGGTTAATTGGTAAAACAACCCGTAAAACCCTATAGACATTGGGATTTAATATTACTTTTTAAAGAAGTTCTTGTTTTACAATTTGTCTTTCAGGTATCTCGCGGTATACGAATCCTTGGCTTTAGCAACTTCCTCTGGCGAACCCGTTACAACTAAATTACCACCATTCTCGCCTCCATCAGAACCCAGATCAATGATATGATCTGCACATTTTATGAGCTCCAAATTATGTTCCACAACTATGATACTATGCCCTTTATCAATCAGGGCATCGAAGGATTTCAAGAGTTTCTTGATGTCATGAAAATGTAGACCTGTAGTCGGTTCATCAAAAATAAAGAGAGTCTTATCGGCCTTACTTCCCTTAATCAGAAAGCTTGCGAGTTTAATACGTTGTGCTTCTCCACCAGATAAAGTCGAGGAACTCTGGCCCAAGGTAACATAACCCAATCCTACGTCTTGCAGAGGCTTCAATTTGGACGTTATCTTGTCCTGTCCGTTTTCTTTAAAGAAGGCCAAGGCATTGTCTATGGTCATATTCAAGATATCGTCTATGTTCTTTTCGGCAAAAGTCACCTCCAAGATTTCTTTCTTAAAGCGTTTGCCTTTGCAGGTATCACACTCCAAATGTACGTCTGCCATGAACTGCATCTCAATGGTCACTTCGCCTTCACCTTTACAGGTCTCGCAGCGACCGGCATCTACATTAAAGGAGAAATGCTTGGGTTGGTAATTGCGGATCAGGCTAACCTTCTGCTTAGAGTACAAGGCGCGAATATCATCATAGGCCTTGACATAAGTTACGGGGTTGGAACGTGAGGAACGCCCAATTGGATTCTGGTCCACGAACTCGATATGTTGTATGTTGCTAAAATTGCCCTCGAGCTTCGTGAACTGTCCTGCTTTTTCACCATAGCCTCCTATATGCTTAAGTAGGGCAGGATAAAGAATTTTCCGTACCAATGTACTCTTTCCGGATCCCGACACACCTGTTACAACAGTCAACATCCCAAGCGGGAAAGTCACATCAAGGTTCTTTAGGTTATTTTCTCGTGCACCTTTTATAACCACATGATACTTAGAGGACCGTCTGGTCTTGGGTACCTCAATTTGCATCTCACCGTTAAGGTACTTTGCTGTCAAAGATTGTGACTTCAAGATATCGCTGTAGGATCCAGATGCAACTATTTCACCACCAAAAGTACCTGCTTCAGGACCAATGTCAATAATCTCGTCAGCGGCTTGCATAATGTCCTCATCATGCTCTACGACGATTACAGTATTGCCGAGGTCTCGCAAGGATTGTAGTACCGAGATCAATCGTTCTGTATCTCGTGGATGCAGGCCAATACTGGGTTCATCCAGAATGTACATGGAGCCTACTAAACTACTGCCCAATGAGGTAGCAAGATTGATGCGCTGACTCTCGCCGCCAGAAAGGGTATTCGATTTGCGGTTGAGAGTCAGATAATCTAATCCTACATTGGTCAGGAAAGATATCCGGTTATTGATTTCTACAAGTAATCGTTTGGCAATCGTTTGGTCGTGATCGTTGAGTTCCAATTGATTGAAAAAATTACCCAATTTACTGAGTGGCATTTCCACCAGATCGGTTAAAGTTGCATTGCCTACTTTTACATAGTTAGCTTCTTTTCTTAGTCGCTTGCCTTGACACTCGTGGCATTTGGTCTTTCCTCGATAGCGCGATAACATTACACGGTTCTGGATCTTGTAGGCTTTACTTTCCAATTCTGCAAAGAAGGCATGCAAGCCTTCAAAGTAGTCGTTGCCTTCCCAGATGAGCTGTTTTTGTTTGTCGCTCAGTTCAAAATAAGGCTTATGAATTGGGAAATCGAATTTATGCGAGTTGTTGACCAATTGATCCCGATACCAGCTCATACTCTCACCGCGCCAAGCAAAAATGGCATTTTCGTATACTGATAAAGCGGTATTCGGTATTACCAAGTCAGCATCGATGCCAATAATATCTCCATAACCTTCACATTTCGGGCAAGCGCCATATGGGTTATTAAAACTGAATAGATGTACGTTTGGCTCAAGGAAGTTCATGCCATCGAGTTCGAATCTATTGGAATATGTATGTTGTTTGTTGTCACTTAAAGACTCAATTATGCATTCGCCTTTGCCTTCAAAGAAGGCGGTCTGTATGGCATCCGCCAAGCGGTTATAAAAATCCTCTTCATGCTTAACGATTATCCGGTCGACAACCAAGTAAATATCTTTTTCGGTGATCTCCTTCGCATCGGTCTCATCGATCCTGAGCACGGAATCCTTGATCTTTATTCGTGCGTAGCCTTGTTGCTGCAGTACTTTAAGCTTATCTTGCATTTCCCTACCAGTTTCCAAATGGATAGGAGAGAGGAGCAAGAGTTTTTCGCCTTCAGGCATTTGTTTTATGAATTCAGTAACATCAGTAACACGGTCCTTTTTTACCTCCTTACCTGATACAGGTGAATAAGTCCTTCCGATTCTTGCAAAAAGGAGCTTCAGGTAATCATATATTTCTGTTGTCGTGCCAACAGTTGAGCGCGGATTGGTGGAATTCACTTTTTGCTCAATTGCTATTGCTGGTGCAATACCTTTAATGTAATCTACTTTTGGTTTATGTAGTCGTCCCAAGAATTGTCGTGCGTAGCTGGACAGGCTTTCTACATAGCGTCTTTGCCCTTCGGCATACAAGGTGTCAAAAGCCAGACTAGATTTTCCAGACCCAGACAACCCAGTAATGACCACCAATTTATTCCGCTTAATGGCGACATCGATATTCTTGAGATTATGCAGTTTAGCACCCTTAATAAGGATGTTTTCTTTAGGATCTAGGTCTGAAATTCGGTGATTCATGGGTTGAAATTGGTATAATTTCGCAAAGATACCACTTCTAGAGCAGCTTTAAAAGCGGGCATTCACCGAATAAATTGTTAAAAAAAATGATTCTTTTTTGTTTTTTAGGAACGATTGTTGTTATATTTGACTCATACAAATCTAAACATCTGATTTTAAGCCTATAGAATAACATTACTTTTTAATTTATAAACCCCAAGTCAGGAAACTTGTTTCCGAGCTTATAAAAAGTAATGAATATGCGACAAGAAATCATTTCAGATGCTGAGTTGGTTAGCAACTACATCAACGGAGACGAAAAATCACTATCCACATTAATTTATCGACATAAGCAAAAGATCTACAGCTTTATCTATTCAAAAGTTTTTGATAGAGACCTAGCAGAAGATATTTTCCAAGACACGTTCATTAAGGTCATAAAGACCTTAAAGCGTGGTGCCTATAATGAGGAAGGCAAATTTCTCCCTTGGGTGATGCGTATTGCGCATAACTTGGTGATCGATCATTTCAGGAAAAACAACAGGATGCCAAAATTCGATAATTCTGGTGAGTTCAGCATATTTTCTGTTCTCGGGGATCCAGCACTTAATGCTGAAAAGCAGATTATCAAAGACCAGGTGGAAAGCGATGTAAGAAAGTTGATCGAGGAACTTCCTGAAGACCAAAAAACAGTATTGGTGATGCGCATGTACAATGACATGAGTTTCAAGGAGATTTCAGAAAGAACAGGCGTAAGTATAAATACAGCTTTAGGCAGAATGCGCTATGCGCTCATTAATTTGCGAAAAGTAGTAGAGAAACATAATATAGTATTAACAAATTAATTAAGTACATACAATAAAGGAAGTCTTGCTGCGTTATTATTTGTAATTAACTACAAAACCATAACAATGGCAAAACTTTACATGAAGGGTCCACATAAGGTGGACAACCAAAACCCGCGGGAAGAAACGGTAAAATTTCTTCTAGATTATTCAAAGGCTTTAAGTGTTATAGATTATAAAATGATGAAGTTTGAAGCGCTTCTCAACTAAACTTTGAAAAAGTCCTGATAGCCCTCAGGACTTTTTTTTATAGTATTCCTTTAGGACGCTTTTGCGTCCTATTGTTTTTGTAATAATATCCTTATCTAGATCCCATCCCCTTGCAGGAGAATATTCACGTCCATACCAAATAATCTGTAAATGCAATTCGTTCCACAATTCTTTTGGAAACAAGCGTTTAGCATCTTTTTCGGTCTGCACTACGTTCTTACCACTGCTCAGGTTCCATCGGTACATCAATCTATGAATATGTGTGTCAACTGGAAAAGCTGGAATGCCAAATGCTTGAGAAAGGACAACAGCAGCCGTTTTATGACCCACAGCCGGCAATTCTTCCAATTCGGCGTAGGTCTTCGGTACCTTTCCATCATGCTTTTCAATAAGGATCCTTGAAAGACCATGGATGCCCTTGCTCTTCATTGGTGACAGGCCTACAGGCTTAATGATCGCGCGGATTTCTTCAACAGTAAGATTTACCATATCATAGGGATTGTCAGCCTTATCAAACAATAAGGGTGTAATTTGGTTGACCTTGACATCCGTACTTTGAGCTGATAATAACACTGCGATCAATAAGGTATAGGGATCTTTATGATCGAGCGGGATTGACAGCGTTGGGTATAGTTGTTTTAACGTATTAATAACAAAATCTACCTTTTCTTGTTTGGTCATTAGTGGTATTTTTACAGCACGTAAAATTAAAGAAATATGACCACATTAAAAGCAGGAGACAAAGCACCGGAATTCAGTTCAATGGATCAAGACGGTAACACAATTTCAAGCTCTGATTATCGCGGAAAGAAATTAGTTGTTTTTTTCTATCCGAAAGCAAATACACCTACTTGTACCGTAGAGGCATGTAATCTAGGTGAAAATTACGCAGAATTGCAAGCTGAAGGCTATGAGATACTTGGTGTTAGCGCGGATTCTCAAAAACGTCAGCAAAATTTCAAGAACAAGTTCAATTTTCCTTATCCCTTACTTGCAGATGTTGATAAAAGCGTGATCAATGCATTTGGAGTCTGGGGCCCGAAGAAATTCATGGGTCGGGAGTTCGATGGCATTCATCGGGTTACCTTTGTTATTGATGAGAATGGCATCATTGAAAAAGTTATTGACAAGGTCAAAGCTAAAATACATTCCGAACAAATCTTGGAATAAGAAGAAAGCAAAGTTTAAAATCTTTCTACTCGTCGTGAAGGACTTCTTCGGTTTCACATCCGAAAAGACTCTGCTCTTTTATGAGTTTTGATACTCCCTTAGGAAGCATAGCTTCCCATCCTGGATTTCCTTCATTGATCATCTTGAGAACCGTTCTTGAGAAAATGGTCAGTGACTTAGGGTCAAACTCTGTTATGTCAACCACTTTGCCATTATATTTAAAGAATTTATATAATTCTTTCATCCTAGGATGTACCTTAAGGTTCTCACTATTGATGACGGAGCCATCCTCATTAAGTTGCGGATAAAGATAAACGCGAAGGTCCTTGAAGAAAAGCTTTCCAAAGGCTTCAAGGATTCCACCACTGAGGTGGCGATAGTACTTCTCATCGAATATATCGACAAGATTGTTCACACCCATAGAGAGGCCCATTCGGTTCTTACTGTATTGCGAGAGGTATTCAACTAACTTGTAGTACTCCTTGAAATTCGATATCATGACAGTCTGACCTAAGGAGCAAAGCAATCGTGCACGATCCATGAAATCCTGTTCATCTATTTCCCCTTCAGCCCGTAAGTTGGATAAGGTGATCTCGAAAATAACCTTGGTCCTTTCCGGATCCACTCTATTTTCTTTGATGAACATATTATATGATTTCTCATACATGTCCATATTTACCTTGGTCACTGGCCTAAAACTACCGCGTAATGTCAAGATATTCTTTTTGTAAAGCACAGCAGCGGGCAACACATTATTTCCATCTGGAGAAAACATGACCGCCTCGGTCATTCCATTCTTGACAAGCTGTAAACTCATCAGCCTATTATCTATTTCTTCATATAAAGGCCCAGAAAAATTGATAGTATCGATCTCTATTTGGTCCTTATGCAAATGATCGTATAGGTAACGAAGTAGCTTCTTTGGTTGGTTGTACTTATAAAAGGCGCCATAAATTAAATTTGTGCCGAGTATGCCGAGAGTCTCTTGTTGCAATTTGGCATCGTTTTCCTTGAAACGAATATGCAAGACTATTTCATTATAGTCTTGGTCAGGTTCTATCTGATACCGTATACCTAACCATCCATGTCCTTTATATTTTTTGGCAAAATCGATAGTTGCCACAGTATTGGCATAGGTAAAAAAGAGCTTATTCGGGTGTTTTTCCCTTGAGATTCGATCTTCGATCAATTTAGTCTCATGGTGAAGCATCTTCTTAAGTCGTGCTTCTGTTACATATCGCTTATCATCCTCTATTCCATAAACTGCATCACTGAAATCCTTATCGTACGCAGACATAGCCTTCGCAATTGTTCCTGAGGCACCGCCAGCCCTAAAGAAATTTCGCACAGTTTCCTGGCCTGCACCGATCTCAGCAAACGTACCATAAATATGTTCATTAAGGTTTATGCGGAGCGCCTTCGACTTGATCGAAGGAATATCATCAAATTCGCGATCTCCCTTAAGGGTAATTTCCATTTGCTCTATTTGGGTTAGAAGTATACCTACAAAGGTATTAAATTAGCTAAGCATACAAAAATTAAGTTTATTTTTGTTTTAAAGCCAACGCTAGTGAAAATCACATTTTTGGGAACAGGAACATCTCAGGGAATTCCAATAATTGGAAGTGATCATCCTGTTTGCTTGAGTGATAACCCAAAAGACAAAAGACTTCGAGTTTCTGTTTTGGTTGAATGGGACAATAACGCCTATGTGGTTGATTGCGGGCCGGATTTCAGACAGCAGATGCTTCGTTCTAAATGCAAGAGGATCGATGGAATCATATTTACCCACGAACATAGCGACCATGTTGCTGGCATGGATGACATCAGGCCATTTTTCTTTAGGCAAGGGGCTATTCCGATATATGCACATAAGCGCGTTATCAAAGCCTTGAAACGACGATTCGATTACTTTTTTATTGATGAGGAGAATAAATATCCTGGAGTGCCAAGCTTGAAAATCAATCAGGTCAAGAAAAAGTTATTCTCTCTTAATGGTCTAGAAGTCACTCCTATAAAAGTGGATCACAATAAGTGGCCTGTTTTCGGATACAGATTCAAAGACTTTGCTTATTTAACAGATGTTAAGACCGTTGCAAAGGAAGAACGGGAAAAATTAAAAAATTTAAAAGTGTTAGTTGTTAATGCTTTAAGATTGACGCCTCACCCTTCTCATTTTAATTTGGAGGAAGCATTGAAATTCATAGAAGACATAAAGCCGGAGAAAGCCTATTTAACTCATGTAAGCCATCATCTAGGATTTCACGATGAAGTACAACAACAACTCCCACAAAACGTTTATTTGGCATACGACAATCTACAAATTACAATCTAGTCATGAAGCAAAAGATTTTTATGTACCTATTCATTTTCGCCTTGTTATTGGTTTTGTTCCAATATGTCAATTCGAAAAACGTACTTGAGAACCAAACTCAGACAATCGAGACCCTTGAAGATAAGATATCCTCCTACAAGGATTCCATCATAGCGTTAAATGATGCCAATTACGATCTGTCCTTGTTCGATCTTGAGCAAAATGATGACGCTCTTTCTTATTTTGAGGATCAGGGATATGATACCTCAACCTTAATACCTCTTATAAAGAATGAATTATATAGCTTGAATGAAGTTAAAGGAGACGAACATCCTTTGATTCCATATGCTGGTACTGGTGGCAACAAAATGCTTATTAACAGTATTAGAATGCTTAATCATAAATGGATCATTGCTAATTTCTCTGATGCTCAGATATGGGGCGAAATGATCTTCAGTTATGAAGTTGTTGATGGTGAGCTGAAATTCAAGCTTATGGATTCCTTACTTTATCCTATGCAATAACCTTATTCAAATCCTCTTTTCAAGCCATTCTTTGAATTCAAAGAAATTCTGTGGCGCTACACCATGGCCAACGGGAAATTCTGAGTACGAATGACTTATATTCAATTCGTTGAGAAAAGGCGATGTCTTTCTTGCCCATTCCATAGGAATGACTTGATCAACACTTCCATGAGAAACATAAATGTCCAAATTGGAAAAGTCTTTTTCCTTAAGGTCTTCGGTTAATATGTCTTTGTTGACATACCCACTCAAGGCAACAACATTCTTTATTAATTCTGGATATGAAAGTGCTACTGCCAAGCTCAATATTGTGCCTTGACTGAATCCTAAAAGAGTTACATTGTCTTTGTCAACAGGATAAGTGTCGCAGGCTTCTTCAACAAACTTTTTCAAGAGGTCTCGACTTCCAATCACTTCATCGTCGTCACTCCATTTACCACCACCATCAAAATTTATAGCGTACCATGCGTTTCCGAAAGGCATCATGGCGTATGGCGCCCTAACTGAGATAATGAACAATTCTTTTGGTAATTCTGAAGCGAAAGAAAAAAGGTCGTTTTCATCACTTCCATAACCATGGCACATGATCAAAAGAGGCGCATTCTTTTGCACCGATGATTCTTTTATAATATGATGTAACGAAAGATCTTTTGTTGCCATTTAATTACCTAAACTAGCAAATATTTTTTGATAGAACTTACCTACCAAAGGCACTTCTTGGGCCTTGCCTATTACTGCATTTATGAATCCGAAAATGAGTATGACTCCAATACAGAAATAGAATACTAGCCTTACTGTGGAGTAATCCAAGGTACTTACTACAATGCCAAGAGCATGAAAAGTCAGCCATATTCCTAAAGATTGCCGTAAATGAAAATTCGTGAACGGATTATTGTCTTTGTCCTTATTCATGAAATAAGCGACAATAATACCAATTATGGTTAAGTAGCTTACAACTGCAAGAGGTTTGCCTTTATCTATGATTTCTTCGGTCATGCGACTAATTTGGGGAGAGAAAGGTATTATGGGTTATGATACCATATGCCTTTCCTTTTAGTTTGATTCCATCAAAAATAGCATTTTTCGATTTGGAAAAAATGTCGTTCATCGAAAACTCATAAGTAAGTTTTGGATTGAATAAGGTTGCATCGATCTTGTTTCCTACTTCTATTGGGACATTTTCAAAACCAAATCGATGTTTACCTTTCGTTAGCAACTCAATTGATTTTTTGAGGCTAAATAAAGAATGGAGAGCGCCAAATGCACTTTCCAAGCCTATCGTGCCAAAGTCTGCGTAATCAAATTCCAGTTTCTTGCGTTCGACGTCCAAGGGATTATGGTCACTGACTACCATATCTATGGTTCCGTCCTTCAAGCCATCAATTAAGGCTGAACGATCAACCTCAGACCGAAGAGGAGGCAATACCTTGAAATTCGAATTGAAATTCTCTAAAGTTGTATCTGTGAAATAGAGATTATGTATTGCAACACTGCAACTGATATCTAATTTGGCTTTTTTCGCTTTCCTAATTAACTCAACGGATCCTGCTGTTGAAATGGTGGGTATATGAAGTTTACCACCAGTATATTCTAATATGTACAAGTCTCGCGCTATTTGGAGTTCTTCAGCAAGGTTTGGAATTCCTTTCAAACCAATTCTAGTACTGGTATATTCTTCGTTCATGACTCCAGAGCCCGCAATTTCATTTTCGATAGGAAATGAACAAACCAAGCCACCAAAGGTATCTGCGTATTGCAAGGCAACTTTCATTAAATTAGGATTGCTAAGTGATTTCTGATAATCAACAAAGGCTATTGCCCCAGCATTCTGCATATCAAAAAGCTCCGCTAGGTGTTGTCCTTTGCTTTCCTTAGTGAGGGCGCCGAGAGGTAGCAATTGTACTGGATGACTCTTTGACCTTCCGATAGCAAAAGCAATATCTGAACTTGTATCTAAAACGGGATTCGTATTAGGATTCATTGCAACGGCAGTAAATCCAGAGTAGCCAGCAGTATTCAGGCCATTCTCAATTGTTTCACGCTCCTCATAACCAGGCTCCCCAAAGCTTACACTGCTATCGAACCAACCTTGTGAAATATGAAGGTTTTCTAACCTGATTTCCTTGTAATTATTAGTATTGTTT
>JABDMQ010000114.1 GCA_013001365.1 Flavobacteriaceae bacterium | reverse complement strand
CCTCGTCCAGCCATTGGGACTATTATTTTCATATACATGCCCGCGTAGGCGGGTTTTTAAATTAAACTTTATTCTTTCTAATTGGTATAATTATACAAAAACACTTTGCTGTTTTTTTACTATTCATTATCTAAGCCCTCGCTTATCAGCTATGAGTTTCCTGCCTTCGCAGGAATTTATTTAACTCCAGTACTTCCAAATCCTCCCTCACCTCTTACGGTCTCGGCCAACTCAATTGTTTCGATCCATGTGGCTCGCTCGTGTTTTGCTATAATCAACTGGGCAATGCGCTCGCCATTCTGGATCTTGAAGTCCTCATTTGATAAGTTCACCAATATTACACCTAGTTCTCCCCTATAGTCTGCATCTATGGTTCCTGGAGCATTCAATACGGTAATTCCTTTTTTCGCGGCCAAACCACTTCTTGGTCTTACCTGAGCTTCATAACCAATTGGTAGTTCTATATAAAGCCCTGTTTTTACGATTGTCCTTTCCAGTGGTCGTAAGGTAATTGATTCTGATAAATTTGCTCTTAGGTCCATTCCTGCAGAGGCCAAGGTTTCGTATTCTGGCAATTGGTGACTGGATTTATTGATGATCTTTATTTCCATCTTAATTATTGATCAAATGTTTGAGTTCTTTCTTTTCTAGTGCATAGGTCACTGCAATGAATAGGAATAATAGCGGAATCCCCACCAAGTAGTTCTCCCTGAAATAATAAAATGAAATTACCGAAAATACAATGGAAAGCAATAGGTAAATTCCGATTTTTTTGAGGTTGTATGGAATGGGATAATATTTCTTTCCGAAGAAATAAGAAAGCAGCATCATCGTTCCGTAAGCCGCAAGCAAGGCAATGGCAGACCCACGATAATCCATGATCGGTATGAGCCAAAAATTCAGAATCAATGTAATTATTGCTCCAATTACAGAGATATAGGCCCCAAATTTGGTTCTATCCGTAATCTTGTACCAAACAGAAAGGTTATGATATATGCCAAGGCAAAAGTGAGCGAGAAGCACCAGCGGTACGATCCACATCGCTTCCCAATATTCGTCACTCCTTATGATTATAGGTTTTAAAAGATCCGCAAACACAACTACGGTCAATAGAATGACCGAACCGAATATTACAAAATACTCCAATATCTTGGCATAGTTCTTCTGTGGTTCTTTACTATTTGAATGACTAAAGAAATAAGGTTCTATGCCTAATCGATATGCTGTTGCAAACAAGGTCATGAACAATGCGAGCTTATAGCATGCGGCGAACATGCCTATTTTTTCTTCAGCGATATCTTCTGGCAGAAGATAATCCATCATGATCCTGTTAAAACTTTCATTCACCGAGAATGCCAATCCAGCAATAAGTACCGGAAAGGCATAGCGCAACATTTGTTTCCATAAACTTGAACTGAACTTGAATTTTACCTTCGTATAGAATGGTGTCATCAATAAAAGGGTCACTGCACTTGCAATCAGGATTGATATGAAAATATAATTGATCTGGAAATGAGGTATGTATATAGAATCAAAAATCTTGCTTCCCTGGGCAAGATTCTTAAGCCATAACAAGAAAAACAGATTAAGGCCCATATTAATGACAACATTGGTAATCTTGATAAGAGCATATTTCATGGGTTTTTCTTTGGCCCTTAGCCATGCAAATGGAATAATGACCAAGGCATCAAGTAGAAGAATCCATAATACGATCTTGATATACTCAATCTCTACTCCAATTGTATTGGCAATTTGTTCCTTGAAATAGAAAGCGGCAAAAAAGAATACAAGAGAGGTAACGATCAAGGAAATAGTGGAGGTTCCTATTACTTGGTCTTGGTCCTTTTCTTTATTGAAAAACCTGAAAAATGCGGTCTCCATACCGTAAGCCAAAATCACATTGAAAATAATGACCCATGAAAATACTATGGATACCTTACCATAATCCGCAACTGAATCCAATACGCCACGAGTAGTGTAAAGCGGCACAAGCAAGAAGGTCAACATCCGGGGTAAAACCGTGGCTAGACCATAAATGAAAGTTTGCTTGAAAAGTTTTTGGAATGCGCTCAAAAAGGTGTGATTTACGTGGCCAAAAATACGTTTTTAGCTAACGGAAACCAAGGACAAGTTATTGCTTGCGAGCCATAGGAGGCGGAATAGCAGCTTTCTCTTCTACCTCGTCTATCTTGAAGTATTTGGTCTTCTTGCCCTCCGTGTAGCTTACCACACATTCATTCATTTTAAGCTCGAAGGGGATTTTCTCGGTATCTTCGGGCCTTTTATTGCCATATTCCTGTTTTGGGTCGCTGCTCATGACCAAGTCATATTTTTCGTTGACCTTAGTTAGGAACCTGCCAATGTATAAAGTGTCATTCTGAGGTTTGGTCTCGAGTTTGGCAGACCGTCCCCTAAAATAAACACTGTCCAATACGATTTTCTTATCCGGAGCTGTTTCCACTGGAATGAAAATATTAATACCTGAACCGCCGCCTCGTGCACCAGCAACCCAAGTTTGGCAGTACGCCTTGCTGAGTTTCACAGGTGCCGTTTCCTGTAACTTCTTCTGACTTGAGCATTGCGAAAAACTGAACATGATCATAGGTAAAATAATCAAAGATGTAATATTTCTTGTTATTAACATTTCATATTGAATTATGATTATAAAGATAAGGAATCAATAGCTATGCCATATAAATAAAAAGCCTCACGTAATCGTAAGGCTCTTGTTTCATTTAGATGAATCTGCTTCTTGTACGGAATGGCAAGAACTTAATTATTCAGTGCTTCTGCACCACCGACAATTTCCAGGATTTCGTTGGTAATAGCGGCTTGTCGTGCCTTATTGTATGTCAGTTTAAGTTGGTCCCTTAATTCTGTTGCATTGTCGGTTGCCTTGTGCATGGCAGTC
>JABDMQ010000083.1 GCA_013001365.1 Flavobacteriaceae bacterium | reverse complement strand
TTTCCCATTCATTTTATAAATGTTTGATAATATACCCAAAGGGAACAATATTTCAAGAATCGGAATGCTCTAGCTATTTGCCAATGCATTAATGAGTTTTTCACACCCTCCATTAGCAATATAGTTAGTATGCCCTTCTATGCTTTTGAATGTTGTTTTTCATCCTCCTTAAAATGTCCATATTCACGATTTAAAAGGTATACGAAAGTCCTGGAGCAGGTTCCGCATTTTTTAAAGACCTCTTTAGCATTGTTTTTATGATCAATCGAATTCACAATTTCATTTAAGATCAATTCCGTCTGCCCTTGATATTTGCCTTACGATTTTTGTGATACTCTCTAATATTATCACCAAAATAATTGTCCACTCTGACTCGTCTTGCCCTTCTAAGGTTAACAGTCCTAAATCTTGGCGGTAAAACGTTAACTGTAATCCAAGCGCCATTGTCAAGATATATATAGCTCCTTAAGGTCAAGTCATAATAAATCATATGGTCTGGGAAAAAGACATACCTGACATTAATAGCTCTTCCTGGATAAAACCAAGGTGGAGGTGGCGTGCTCGGCCTAGATGAAATTATAACCGGACCACAACTTTCCAGGCCCGTCATACTTACTAATAGGAAGGCAATAATCAATATTCTTATTCTTTTCATGTTCTTCTTTATTAATAGTATAAAGAAACCCATAAATCAACTATAATGAAATGATTTTCATCATTTTAGATTATTTATTAGATTAAAATATTGCAGGAATATCACTTGATCGTTATGCCAAATGAGCATTTGCTTTATCAGGAATGATAAATCTAATTGCCTTATGAAAGGTATTTACAAATGGCAAGAACAACAAGACACTTAATACACTGAAAAGTACATGTGCATTGGCAATCTGTCTTGAAATAGGAGTTTCACCAGATATCCATTTAGCCAAATCGACAAAATGATCGAATAACAGTAATCCAAGGGTAATCGGAATAAAATTGAATACTAAATGAAAAACACCGGTTCTAATTGCATCACGTTTTCCTCCAATGACTGCCAACAGGGTATCAGAGCATGTACCAAGTTCGGCACCTAACATTGCAGCTATTGCTGCCGACAAACCAATTAAATTCTGTTTTGCCAAGGTTATGAGCATTGCAACTGTTGCACTTGACGATTGAATGATCAAAGTAACCAAGCCCCCAGTAATGGCTCCTTTTAATGGCTTGCTCATTTCTAGCATCCATGATGTAAAAAATTCGCTGTCTCTCAGTGGATGGACTGAGATTTCCAATAAGAAAAGACCAAAGAACAACATACCGAAATACATTAATACCTCAGCCGTTTTTTTCACTTTTATGGATTTAGAAAACATCCATATCAAAAGCCCTATCATCATTAGTATTACCGAATATTTATTGACATTCATTGCAATAATTTGGCTTGAAAAAGTCGTTCCAATATTCGCACCCATAACAATACCCATGGCTTGTTTAAAATCCAGTGCCCCGGAGTTTACCAAAACAATCGTTATGATAATGACCGCAGAAGAGGAATCCAATAGAACCGTAACAACGATTCCAACAATAATGGCCTTAAAAACATTTTTGGTATAACTTGCTATGAAATCTCTGGCCTTTTCAGAGAAAAAATCCTCCATTTTAATGGACAACCTTCTAATAGCATATAAAAAGACAACCAACCCTCCTATTAGGGTTGGCAATATGGATATTATGTCGGATTCTTGCATGACCAGAACGAATTAAATGAATTTTTTCGTTCTGTTGAACACGAACATCATCCATCCAAAGGAGCAAATGAAAATAAGACGCTGCCAAACACCCATTAATTCTTCGTATTCAAACATCAACACTGATAAAAGAACAGCAATGATTCCTATTAATATCGCCAGAGTCCTTTGGAACCAACCATTTAAAAGAAAACTGGATGCGATAGCAAAAACCGTAAAAGACAAGCCTGTAAGGTTCGCAAATCTGGCATGCCAAAGGTCTTCTTGAAGATCAATGGGCATCTCCTTTATGATGGGTGCATGTTGAAAGAATGCGCAAGCGATCAATGATATCCCAAATACAAATAAGATGACCTTATGCACCCAAAAAAACCTCAAGAATCTCCAACCGTCTATCATCGTAGCAATTCCTAACAATACGAAGGTTGTATTCATGACCCATGCATTAGGAGTAAGCTGTGCTCCTAAATGACTCGTCGTGTTCTTGAAAATTGAATATTCTGGAAAACTGTAAAAAGGCAAAATAAAAATCACCAATAACATTAGTATAAAAGTTATTGGAAGGAACTGCGTGTCCTTTATTATTGTCTCAATCTTCATTTTGGGTTTTCTTTGCTTCTTTCCTTTCTTGCCTTTCTAATTTCTTGAAGTACCCCCGGGTCAAGAAGTTATGTTTTAGGGCTTCCATGTTCTGATTGAACTTATCCGTTCCTTCATTAATGTTCTTCATAGTTTGCTCGATACTCCTAACAAGATCTTCATCATTAGACAAGTAATTCAGAGCACCTTCGCCATCCTTGATATTTGTCAAGGTCTCATTTAAATTGTTTATCACGCCTTTAAGGTCCTTGCTCGAATCATCCAAATTGCTAATGATGCTTTTAACTTTTTGTCCTTGTAAGGAATCATTTAATAAGGCACCAGCAACACTTTCATTAAAATTCATGGTTGATATGATACTATTGAGTTCTTTCATGGCCTTGGATGCCTCAATACTCGAAATACGCAATTGGATGACTGTTTGTTTAAGGTTAGAAGCTACAATAGTGTCATTAATTAACATACCTAAGGTTCCTTCTCCATCTGCTAAGGCGTCTGCCACTTTAAGCAATTTAGCAGTTAAAATGGCCGTGTTCTCACCTGTAACACTAAGGGTACTTAGTATATCGTCTGCCCCTAATTTACTGTAGGATTCAATGACATCATCATTGCTTATTGGCCCTAATGACCCTCTACCAGGTACAATGTTAACGATCATATTACCAACGAGTCCGTCAGATCCTATGGTCGCAATGGCATCTTTCTTTATATGCGATACAATTTTCTCCTGAATGTCCATATCTACCTTTATAGTGGAATCATTGATCATGGTTATGGCTTTGACTGTACCAATATCAATACCTGAATAACGCACGTTATTACCATTTTGCAAGCCATTTACGTTTTGAAAATAAGCACTTATGGAAAATGTTTTATTGAACATGTTCTGACGTTGGCCAATTAGATAGACTGCCACAACAAATACAATTGTGCTTATGACAACGAATATTCCTAACCTGAATTTTTCTGAACTTGTATTTTTCATGTCTTCTTAGTGTTTAAAAAAGGCCTTTATCTTCGGATCATCGGATCTTGATAATTCGTTATATGTCCCAACCGCATAATCCACACCTTCAATAAGTAATATCATGCGATCCGAAATAAACCTGGCACAATCAACATCATGCGTGATGATTAGAGCGGAGGTTCCGTATTTTACCTGGATTTCCTTCATTAAATTAAGGATTTCTTTAGATGTGATCGGATCTAGTCCACTTGTAGGCTCATCATACAATATTATCTTAGGTTGTAGAATGAGAGTCCTTGCCAAGGCCACCCGTCGCTTCATACCACCGGATAATTCAGCCGGCATCAAGTCAATGGCATCTGCTAACCCAACATTTTCAAGAGCTTCGACCACACGTTCTTCTGTCTCAACCTTCACACCCAACTTCTTGGTATGATGCCTCAATGGGAATTCTAGGTTTTCCCTTACGGTCATCGAATCGTAAAGGGCACTACCTTGAAAAAGGAATCCTACATCTGCCCTTAGGATATCCAAGGCCTCCCTGTCCATGGTAATAATGTCATTATCCATTACCGTTATTGAACCACTATCCGGTTCCATCAGTCCGATAAGGCATTTGATCATCACTGATTTTCCAGAGCCTGATTTACCCATTATAACCAAATTCTCACCTTTGTATAGCTTCATATTGAAGCCTTTAAGAACATGATTGTCGCCAAAACTCTTACTTAAATCCTTAAGCTCGAGAACAACCTTATTTTTAATTGATTCTTCTTTTATTGATATATCGTTTTGTTCGATCATAGATCATAAAATATATCGGTTACGAAAACAGCAATGAAGTCGATGATGAACAATAATAGAGATGTAAGTACAACTGCCGAATTTGCGGCCTTACCAACACCAGCGGTACCTTTTTTACAATAATACCCTTTATAACAGCCTACAATCCCAATTGCCAATCCAAAAAACACCGATTTGATTGTTGCCGGAATGATATCACCAAATTCCAATGCATCAAAAACTTGATTGAAATAAAGCATGAAGGATACGTTGCCTTTTACATTCTCGACCAGGAATGAGCCGAACAAAGCAATCATATCTCCTACAATAACTAATAATGGCAGCATTAAGGTAGTTGCCATAACCCTGGTAACGACCAAGAATTTAAAAGGATTCGTACCAGAGACCTCCATCGCATCGATTTGCTCAGTAACCCGCATGGAACCTAACTCTGCACCAATCCCAGACCCTATTCGTCCTGCACATACCAGTGCTGTAATGATTGGCCCTATTTCACGTACAATAGAAATTCCTACCATAGATGGCATCCAGGAGACGGCTCCGAACTCCATTAAGGTAGGTCTTGTTTGTAAAGTCAAGACAAGCCCAATAATAAACCCGGTAATACCGACCAATAATAAGGAACGGTTGCCCATGTTATAACATTGGCGCAATAATTCCTTGAATTCAAAAGGTCTTTTAAAAATCTCGCTGAAAAATCGGCGTGTAAAATAAGAAAGGTCGCCAACTTCAATGAAAAAAGATCTTATAGTGCTTCCATTAGACATATCAATGCATTTGTCTCAATTCCAAAATTAACTGAAGACAGCAGCAATTCATATGATATAAATCACATAAAAATCAAGATATTTCAACTAAATAAATAGCAAATGCGTGCCATCTTGGTCTGCTCTGTTATAGAAATCACCAATTGTCAAAATACCATCAAGCTCATCAATGAGGTCCTCCTCCTCTAAATGAAACATATCAATAGCTAGTTTACAGCCCCATAGCTTACACCCAGAGTCCGATAGGATTTCCAGGAATTCCCCAATTGGAGGCATATCCAGCTTTTCCATTTCCCTTTTCATCATTTTAGTAGCCAAGGCTTCAACACCTGGCAGACCACCAAGCATTGTTGGCATATGCATCGCAGGGTTTCCTACTGTTGCCACACGTAAATGCTCCAATTTTTTCTTTTGAATGGCTTCCAATCCAAAGAATGTGAAGAAAATCTCTGATTCTATTCCTTCCATTCTAGCTCCATTGGCCATTACGAATGCCGCATATGCATTCTCTATGGTGCCTTTCGATAAAATGAAAAGCATTTTCTTGACTTTTGTACTCATTATTGTTCTAGTTTAATAAAGGTGAAACTTCTTGTTTTTGAAAAGTATAATTAATCTTATGCCTTATATACAGCTCTTAGGCTTTGGGATACCTGCAATCATCGTTGCTTTCTTCAGTGGACCACCTGGGAATAAAGCATAGAACTCCTTGATGTTGATTACACCACTTTTCTTGATACCTCTTATGGACAATGGTTCTTCTTTGTGATGTTTGTCTTGAATGTATTCAATTACCTCCCAATGCCGTTCAGTCATCACAATATTGCACTCTCCAGCAATACATTCACTTACTTCTCTGTCCCATTGTTTGAATTCAATGAGATACCCTTCTTCATTGACATCAATTTGCTTATTTCCAATTTGCTTTTTTAACATGATATATATTATTTAGTTAATCTAATTTACTTTCTCTAATTTCTTGCCTTTTTCGCTCATGGTTGCTGATACGAAAGGAATGTGAATTCCTTTAAGCAACATGTTCCAATAGATCCATCTGAAAGCCATTTTGCCCATGTGATTGGCCCTGCTTTCTTTTAATAATCTAAGTGGTCCTACACCTGGAAATGGGAAGGTGCCTTCAACAGGTTCCTGCGTGTAATTGAAATCAATCAATAGGGCTTTGCCATTACCTGTTTCAACAAAACAATTGGCATGGCCATCGAACTCCTCTTTTAATTCTTCACCTTGGATATAGCGTAGTATGTTATCTGTCAATATCTCTGCTTCAAAATGAGCAACAGACCCGGCCTTGGATGCAGGAAGGTTCGTAGCATCGCCAATGGCAAAGATATTCTTATGGGCAATTGACTGCAATGTCGCCTTATTCGTAGGGATATAATTCATGTCATCTCCTAAACCAGAACGCTCCATGAGTTCATCACCTAAATTAGGGGGAACTGTAACCAATAGATCATAATCAACTTCAGTATCGGCATAATCGATAATCTTGTTGTTCTCATAATCAACACGTTCTATATTGAAATCGGTAACGACCTTAATGTTTTTTTCATCTAGCAAATAACCAAGTGTCTCCGTTGCCCTTGGTTTAGTAAATGCACCATCCAAAGGCGTTACAAAAGTCAAATCAACCTTATCCCTCATGTTTTTATGCTTGAAGTAAGAATCGGCCAAGAAGGCAAATTCCAATGGTGCTACAGGACATTTTATTGGCATTTCTGTTATATGTACAACCAATTTACCGCCCTCCCATTCACGAAATTTATCACGTAAGGCCTTTGCACCTTCATAGGTATAGAAATCGAAAATATTCTTATACCATTCTGGCCCGTTCATTCCTTCAATTTCGTCAGGTGCCGTTTTGGTTCCCGTTGCCACAATTAAGATATCATAATCCAAGACATCACCTTTTTCTAGGGTGATCGTATTCTCTTCAGGTGAAATAAGTTCGATCTTTTCTTGAATATATTGTACTCTTTTAGGGATGAATTTCTTACCATTTTTCTTGACCTGCTTAGTCGTATAAATATCAAAAGGAAGAAATAAAAAACCTGGTTGGTAGTAGTGGGTCTTAAATTGATCGATTATGGTTATTTCCCATTCGTTCTTGGATAATTTAGAATTTAAATGATTTGCCATCATAGTGCCTGAAGTGCCCGCACCGAGGATAACTAACTGCTTCATAAATCTTGTTTTATTTGGTAAAAATACTACTGGAATACTATTGGAAATATGATAAAAATCATATCCTTCAACTGATTAATATCATTTGACGTTTAAGGTAATAACCCTAATTTTCGTGGTAACTTGAAATTGGGAATAAAATGAAACTTGGACTTGTCTTATCTGGAGGTGGAATGAGAGGAGCTGCACATATTGGGGCGATAAAGGCATTGCAAGAGCATGATATTTCCCCAACTCATATTGCTGGCACAAGCGCAGGAGCAATTGTTGGAGCCTTATATGCTTACGGCCATTCTTGGCAAGACATCATGAAATTCTTCAAGAGTATTCAAATTCTGGACATCAAGAAATATGCTTTGAACAAACCAGGATTTTTTGATGCAGAAAAGTTCTACCCGTTGTTCAAGACCTTCATAAAAAATGATTCCTTTGAAGCTCTGGAAAAAGAGCTTCAGGTCACTGCTACAAATCTTTTAAAAGGCAACCTTGAGGTTTTCGATAAAGGAGAACTCATTCGGCCATTGCTTGCTTCTGCCGCTTTTCCTGGGGTCTTTGCTCCTGTTAAGATCGCAGATTCTTATTATATCGATGGAGGTGCATTGAATAATTTTCCTGTCGAGATCTTAAAAGACAAATGCGATATCACTATCGGCGTTTACGTAAATGCCATACAAGATCAGGAAATCACCGATTTCAAGAGGTCGTTCAATGTCGTGGAACATGCTTTTAAGATGAAAAGTGTCAAGGAAGACCTAAAGAAATTCAGCGCTTGTGACCTTGTTATCTCTCCTAAGGCCTTGAGCAAATACGGGACATTTGACAAGAAAAAACTTAATGAGATCTTTGATATAGGATATCAATCAACTGTCCAAGCCTTTAATGACAATGAAGAACTTAAGATGAGACTAACAATGAAAAAATTAGAAGCATGAGAACACAAGTACACATACAGAACCTAAAATGCGGTGGCTGTGCAAATACAATAGATCGTAGGCTATCAGAAATCAAGAACATTTCTGATGTTGTGGTAAACCAAAATGACGAAACTGTTTCATTTGATCATCATACAAGTCATGATTTTGAAAGAGCAAAGCATGTATTGGAAATGATAAGCTATCCTATTCTTGGAGACGACAACAACCTTTTGACCAAGGCTAAATCTTATATAAGTTGCGCAGTTGGCAGAACCAAGAAGTAATAAATGATAACTCAGAAATCCTTCATATTATCAAAGACCTTATTATTATCGGTAACCTTCTTGTTCTTCACTTATGCCATAATAGGACAGATTACTATCGAAAAAAGGTCTGAAAATGAATTGACAATTACGGAATTTGTCAAGATCAAAAGAAACATAAAGGTTGAAAGTTATTTTCAATTCATGGATTCCATTGCAAAGGCATGCGATTCGATAACTCCTTATCCTTTGACCGAACATATATTGGTCCAGGCCAATCCTTGGATTATCGATACTCTTCAGAATACCGATTACTACCTAATGAAAGAACGCGATTCATTTGTGTACGATCAAAAGAAAATGGTCGTTCTGCGAGAAGGATCACGATTAAGGGTTCCTGATTCACTTCATGCCAAAAATATTATCGATTCCTTTAAAAAGACCAGGATAGACATAAATATCCCCGAATTCAAATTGCGAATTTTACAGGACTCTATAGTTATTCATGAATTTCCTGTTCGAGTAGGAAGAAACGAAGAGAAATACCTAGAAATGTCTGAAAGGATCGAGGATTTGAAAACAAGAACAGGTAAGGGTCGTATTGTGGCTTATGTAAAGGACCCAGAATATCGAAACCCAGTTGACAATAAACAATACTTCTTAACAAAAAGAGATGATGGCAAATACACTAAACTTCCTCAAATCCCATTTATTGAAACAGAAATCAATGGCTTGCGATACGGCCAATTAATACATCCAACTACAAATCCTGAAACACTAGGGAAAGCCTATTCCAATGGATGTATAGGCACCAATGAATCAGATGCATGGGTTATCTATTATTTTGCTCCAATAAATACCAGAATTACGATACGATACGATCTTAATGTTCTTGGTGAAAACGGGGAGAAAATCAAGCTGAAGGATATTTATCAATACAGAGATTAGATCACACCTTTTCTACTGAGAGTGGTATCTCATTTTCTAACTCGGTGCCGTTATTCCAGCAATCCAGGTTATAAATAGTAGTTTCAGCAATATTTGTCAATGCTTCTTTCGTTAAATAAGCATGGTGCCCAGTTATTATTACATTTGGCATGGCGATTAGTTTTGTAAGCATGTCATCATTCGGGATTTCCAATGATCTATCCTTAAAGAAAATACCTCTTTCGTTTTCATAGACATCTATTCCCAATGCTCCTATTATTCCTTTTTTCAAACCATTGATCACATGCTCTGTGTTAACGATTCCGCCTCTAGCAGTATTGATCAAGAACATTCCGGGTTTCATGAACTCGATTAATCGCTCATCTATGAGCTGATGTGTTTCGCTTGTCAGTGGAACGTGAATGGAAATTATATCGGAATTACTGCACAATTGTTCTAACGACACATAGTCGACGCCATATTTCTTGACCAGATCGTCGTTTATTTCAAGGTCAAAACCTAGAATCTTGCAGCCAAAACCGTGCATGATCTTGGTCAATACGGATCCAATCCTACCAGTACCGATAACACCTACGGTCTTACCATTAAGATCCATACCGATCAGATGGTTTTGGTCAAAGTTGAAATGCTCTACGCGCCTGTTGGACTCTATTAATTTTCTATTGAGGGCCAACAATAAGCTTACCGCATGTTCCGCAATTGCATACGGAGAATAGGCTGGCACATTGGCAACTTTAATATTAGATCGCGCTGCGGCACGTAAATTAACATTATCATATCCTGTAGATCGCAGGGTTATATATTTAACCCCAAAACCATGAAGCTTTTCTATGGTAAGGAAACAAGCCTCATCACCAGAAAAAATTGAAACAGCATCATAACCAACTGCTTTTATAGCTGTATCTGATGATAATGCCTCAGTTATGAACGTAAGTTTATGTTTTCCTTTATTGGCTTTTTCCATATAAGGAATCTCATAATCCTTGGCACTATAGATGAGCACTTTCATAAATGCTTTTAATCAATGGTTATAAAATCATCGGAGATGCATTGTGGCTAAAGTATCAATCTACAATTATAATAGAAATGATAAATATCATTTATGGAGAATAGGGGGTTTAGTTCAAAAGGCTTATGAAATCTAAGCCTTAGGACAGACAGACCAGAAAAAGCCAAACACGAAAGTGTTTGGCTTGTGTTAGCGGGAACACTATACATTCTGCTTGAATTGTATCTGAATCGGCCTTAAAGGAAGCTTGCACAAAGAAGCTCCATTGCACCACAATTGGTTTTTCTTTGATCATAACTTTGAAGCACTCTTCAGTTACTTCCAAAAGTAAAGCTCCTTGAATTCTCAAGGAGCTTCTTTGTAGCGGGAACAGGACTCGAACCTGTGACCTTCGGGTTATGAGCCCGACGAGCTACCTACTGCTCTATCCCGCGATATAGGAGTGCAAAGATACTGCACTTTTTTAATTGTTACAAGAAATTCAAGATTAATTTGGGCGATCTGTCTAGTAGATCATATGCCCGAAGCACGCATTTCATTTGATTGATTCCATACATCTTCTGAGGAAAATTCTATCGACTTTTTGTTTATATAATTGGCTCGAGACACTTTGGCAAGAAACTCTTCAGGAGTTATAAAACATGTATTTGTAAGATAATGGTAAGCACCATACTTACGCTTCTTATCGAATACAATCCATTCTCTTTCTGGAAACTTATTTTCAAGATGTTTCAAGAGCAATGGAAGCACATTGAAATCCGGCTCAATCGTTTCAAAGTAAATCCCATCCTTGGTTAATTGAAATCTTACAATGGCCTCCAATCTATCACGCTCCCTAAAGACCATTTTAGACACTTGTAATACTCTTAAAACATCTTTGTTACTATAATCCGTATGACTAAAACTCTCACAGCAATAGGCAAAAAGGACGTATCTAAGCAATACATCCTCCACTCCCTTGATCTCACTCAAAAAACAAGCGTATAATCTATTAGCACCGCTCTTCGTGATTTTCAACTGCAACCCATGCCATACCCGCTTGGCCTTTCTTGCATCGGTAACTACCTCTTCAGATTCCTTGAATATATTAGGTTTGTAATGTTTTGGCTTAACAATTTCAACCTCCTTAAGTTGTTCTTCAAAGACTTTAAAGACCGCTGATAAAAAGCCATCAAAAGTACCGTCATAAATCAGTGTTTTTATCATATCATTAATGTATAAGTGCCAATTCTTTGTTTTTGAATTTTTATTGGATTTATTCCAAATATATGGATTTTTTCCTATTATTATCTATGTAGAATTGTTAAAATTGGAATTTTTCCAATTTTTATTATCTTTGGATAATGGAAAATGAATTGAGTATTGAAATAAAACGTTTCAAGAAATTACGAGAATCACTAAATGAAACGCAGCAGTCCTTTGCCGAAAAACTAGGGATCAAAGGGTCGACCGCAGACATTGAACGTGGTAAATCCAAGATCACAGGAAGTGTTGTTGCCGAGTTGTTGAAGCAATTCAAGATTAACCCGTTATGGCTTTTTGGCAAGAGCTTCCAGCAATTCTTGGACACCTCTCAAAACGTTGCACCAAAAGTTGTGACTGTAGATGGTAATGACTCAGAAAACATGGTTTTGGTTAATATAAAGGCCGCTGCTGGCTATCCTCATAATATAGTTGATGTAGACTGGTACAAGCAACTTCCGGCTTTTGACCTTCCATTACCTGAATATAGAAATGCAACCTATCGTGGTTTTCAAGTAGATGGCGATAGCATGATTCCTAGCTTATATCCGAAAGAGTGGGTATTGGCCAAAGCGGTCAGCTCCATTGATGACCTCAATAAGAATACTATTTGTGTGGTCATTATGAAAGACAGCGTTCTTGTAAAAAAAATACAACGCTCTGATGACCCTTCAAAATTAATGTTGGTATCCATCAATACTGAGTATCCTCCCGTACAGATCAATATTGTTGATATTCAGGAACTGTGGCAAGTAACCAGTAAGCTTACATTCAACATAGATACGGATGCTTCACCAAACAGTCTTTTAATGCAATTACAGGAATCAATGGATAAGCTGAAAAAGGACATTTCCGAGCTAAAATCCTAATATTATTGCCCTAGGCTTTTTGCATTGAATAATTGCAACTCACTATCCTCGAATTGGACATGTATTTCTATAGGATTGCAACATACCTCACAATCCTCAACATATATTTGATTGCCTACCGACGCATCCAGAAGCATTGAAATGGATTCCCAACAATAAGGACATTGAAAAAAGTGCTCGTTCATATAATACTTAAAAATCCGTATTCAATAATTGACCGCCAACCTGAAGCATTTGTAGCTCAGCTAATTTAGCTTCGTATTTAGATTGACTTTTGGCAAGTTTTGCACCTAACAGATTTAGTTGTGCCTGTCTGAATTCAATTGAAGTGACCTGGCCTAATTTATACCGTTCGTTAGTACGCTCAAAATTATTTTGATTTGTTTGAAGATTCTTCTCTTGAACATCGAGGACAAACAAGGCATTTCTATAGGTATCCCACGCATTATTTATATCGCGCTCTATCTGGAGTTCAGTTTGTTGTTTAAGGAGCTCTTGCGTTTCGTAATTGACCTTAGCATTCCTTACATTGATAATGGTGCGACCGCCATCAAAAAGATTCCAGCTTAGATTGAGTCCTGCAGACAATCCAGAATTCGTGCTGGCTACTGCAAAGGCAATTGGATTATTATTTGACGACTTATTCCAACCATAGGATCCCGTTAACCCGACTGTCGGCAAATAACCTCCTTTAAAGGATTTAAGGCTATACTCTGAAATAAGGATATCTTTTTCCATCAAGAGCATTTGAACATTGTTCTGCTTAGCCTCGGTTAGAAAATTTTCCATCGTGATATTTGGCACGAATACTACGGTCGTATCCACTTCAAAAGAAGTGGAAAGGTCACGATTCATTACCAAATTAAGATCTCGCTTGGTATTCCTTAGCAGTTGCTCCGCGTTTATCAGATTTATGCTATCCGTATTCACATTAACCTCGGCATTCAAGACATCCAGTCCCGTATTCTGACCATACTCAAACTGATAGCCAGCGCGCTTCAATCGATTCTTGGACACTTCGAGTGCCTCTTGTAAGTTGATGACATTCTCCTCAAGTCGTGCCACTTCATAAAATACTGAAAACAGCTGCAAAACCGTGTTTTCAATCGTTTCTCGAACTTGAAGTTCTGATTGCCCGTATTCTTCTTTGAATCTTTTATAATCATAGAATCTTCCTAGACCATCGAATAACGTGTAATTCAAATTAACCGAGGCATTATATCTTTTGGTTTCAACACCATCCGCACCTCGAGTTTCGCCATTGGCCAATTCGCCTTCCGTGGTTTGACGGTCGAGACTTGCTCCTGCATTCCCCGTTATGGTTGGTAAATACCCACTGTTCAATATATCGGCGTTATTATCTGCAACTTCCAGGCTGTTTTTTGCTATTTTAATTCCTAAATTGTTCTCTATTGTAATCTTTATTGCCTCGTCCTTTAAAAGAATTTCCTGGGACCACACAGTGGTCATTACAAACACACTTAATACTAGTAAGAATATATTACGCTGCATCTTCCACGTCTTTTTGTTCCTTGACGGCTCGTTCCACTTCTTCCTTGGTCACCTTATTACCAGTCGCCAACCATTTTGTACTCGTTTTTACGTTATTACTGAATGACAAGAACAAAGGCAGCATGATCAAGGTAAGTACCGTTGCAAACCCAATACCATAGGCTATCGAAATCGCCATAGGCTTCAAGAATTGCGCCTGTCTACTCTTTTCAAAGATGAGGGGAGCCAAACCAGCCATGGTAGTCAACGATGTTAAGAATATGGCCCGGAAACGAGACCGTCCCGCTTCGTATATGGCCGTGTCAAAAGAATGCCCTTCTTTTAAGTTCCTATTGAATTTGGTTATTAACACTAATCCATCATTCACCATGATTCCGATCAATGCGATGATACCTAATAAGGAGAGGATATTCACGGGAAAACCATGAATCCAATGACCCCAACCTACAGCTATCAAGCTAAACGGGATCAACAATAGTAAAAATAAAGGTTGACTGTAGCTCCTGAAGGTGAATGCGATGGTAGCATATATCAAGAAAAAAATGATCGGGAACACAGTTCCAGCAGAATTCGATAGTTTATTGGCTTCTCTATTCTGACCTTCGAAAGATGCAGTTAACGTAGGGTATTTTGCCTGCAACTCTGGAAATATCACTGTTCGTATTTCATCGACTATTTCTGTTGGGCTTCCGCTGGGATCTTTAAGATCCGCTGACAGTTGTATTTCTCTTCGACCTTCTAGATGATTTATGGCTACATCGCCCCTTTCAATCGTGTAATCCGCAATTTCTGATAGCGGCACTTTGTTTCCTGAAGGTGTAGTTATCCGCATTTCGTCTAAATTGGTGATCGACGACCTATTTTCCTTATCATAGCGCACCCAAACCCGAATTTCATCCTGTCCGCGCTGGAATCGCTGCGCTTGAAATCCAAAAAACCCAGCTCTCACTTGACTCATGACATTGCGCAGATCGAGCCCTAGTAAATAGGCATTTTCCTTTAAACGCAATCGTATTTCCTTGATGCCTGCTGGATCATTGTCCGTTACATCGGTCAATAAAGAATTCTCCTCCATGATCCTCTTAAGTTCTTCTTTGCCTGCTTTAAGGTCTTGTATATTGTTACTCAAAAGTGAAATAGAAACCGGACTACCTCCAAAATTTCCTCCGGATCCATAGACCAATCTTTCGGTACCTAGGATTGGGCCCACTTTTTCTCTTAAGCGATTTGAGACCATTGCAGAATTAATGGCATCAGGTCGCTCCTCCCCTGGCAATAAATTTATTCCTAATGATGCATTTGCCGATCCCGGTCCAATATTCCTTTGAACATTTTCAAATAGGACCTTATCGGTTCCTGCCAAGTATTCTTCTGTCAGCTCATCATTTACTTCCCAAGCCTTTTCTTCGATCATCGAAATAATGGAGTCTGTAATGAGGACATTGGTTCCTCTGGCCATCGCTAATTCAACAGATACGCGATCACTTGCTATTCGAGGGAAAAAAGCAGATTTAATGATTCCTCCACCTTGAGACCCTATGGTGAGCATTAATGCCGCCAAGAATATCCCAAAAACAAACAACTTGTACTTCAACGTGAACTTTAAAAAAGGACTATACCAGTTATCACGCATATATACCATGATACGGTCACCAAATTCATTGATGCCTCGCATCTTTGCAAAGAAATTCCCTATAGCGGTAGTTGGCGCCTTACGATTACGTCTCAGGGCCTTGGAATGGGCTAAATGCGCTGGCAGAATAATAAGGGCTTCCACTAAGGAAATGGTGAGTGTCAGGATGACAATGGTAGACACTTCCCCAAAAAATTCACCGATTCGACCTTCTAAAAACAAAAATGTTGAAAATGCCAATATGGTCGTAACAATTGCCGAAACGATAGGCGGAATAACCTCCAAAGTACCATCAATTGCCGCTTGCACAGGTGTTTTTCCTTTTTCGAAATGTTGATAAATATTTTCAGCGATCACAATTCCGTCATCTACTAAGATCCCAATCACGATGATCATCCCAAAAAGTGATAGTACATTTATGGTCACATCAAATTGGCCAGCAAAAACAAACATTCCGAGAAATGACACAGGGAGTCCAAAAGCAACCCAAAAGGCCAATCTTGTATTCAAGAACAATGATAAGAATAGTAGGACCAGGACAATCCCAACGGCAGCATTCTCTACCAATAGGTCGGTTCGTTGATTCAAGGTTATGGACAAGTCCCTAACTACACTTAATTGGACGTTGTTATATTTTTGATTGAATTCTTCAATATACTTCTTGGCGCTATCGGCGGCAGAAATAAGATCCTCATTATTTGTACTCGTAATGGTAACGGCCACGGAAAGATTTCCGTTAAAATAATTACTATTCGGTGTTTCAGAAAAACGATCACGCACAATGGCAACATCCTTTAGTCTAATAATCCTTCCAGAAGGTTCTGTCCTGATGATCATATTGGAGAGCTCATCCCCATAATACGATCTATTGTTTGCTCGTATCAAGTACTCCTCGGCATCGGTCTTGATGTTTCCGCCAGTGACCAAGATATTGGAATTACTAACGGCCTGAGCGACCTCATTAAATGATAGGTTAAAGGCCAATAGGTTATTCTCATTGACCGCAATTTCGATCTCTTCGTTAGGATAACCACCTATACCAATTTGCGAGATCCCTTCGATGGCTCGCAGATCATTCTCAATTTGCCTACCTATCTGTTTCAAGGTTGCCAAGGAAATATCATCACCACTTACGGCAAATGTGATAGTCTGCCTCAAGGCTTCACTCTTGGCCACGACTAATGGTTCCATACCAGTAGGATAAGAAGGAACTCTGTCTACCGCGTTTTTAACCTCAAGGAGCATGAAATCAATACTCTCACCTGATTCAATTTCAACAGTGATCGTACCACTGTTTTCACTCGATGTTGAAGTAACACGATCAATTCCTGGAATGCCCTTTAAATTATCCTCGATCTTAAGAACCACACCTTCCTCAATTTCTTGAGGTGAGGCACCGGGATATACCACATTAATGTTGATGATCTTTGAATCGGACAGAGGAAAGAAAGAAGACTTCAAGGATTTAGCACCAACAATACCGAATACAAAAAAAGCCAAAAGCAATACATTGACTGCAACATGGTATTTAATGAAATAGGCTATGATCTTTCTCATTATTCGCCCGGTTTAGTTTGGTTATCCGCTTCAACATAGATCTTTACTAACATGCCTGCATATGCTCCAGGAATATTTTTTGCCAGTATCTTTGTACCATTTGGGATTCCTCGTAGCACTACATTGTCTTCCGAAAAATATAACGGTTCTACCGTCATGGAATTCAATAGTGTATCATTGCTCACATAGAAAACTTCATTATTTGGCTGCAACAGGTTCCTACTTATCTCAAATGCATCCTTCTCCTCCTTGGCCATTAAACTTGCTTCCATATACATGCCTTCACGCAAGTCGGCATCATTTACTTGAACAAAAGCACTAACAGTTTGGGAGGTTGGATTAACACTTCCATTAATACGTACCACTTTTCCATTATAGGATTTGGTTTTATCGATATTAAAGAGTTTCACTTCTTTGCCTAGTTGCAGTAGATCAGCATAAGCTGCTGGTATGGCAACTTCCAGTTCATAAACTCTAGTATCAATATATTCCCCTAATTTCTGTCCATTACGCACTAAGGAACCTTCTGTGACCAATACTTCGGTAAGAATACCTGTAAAGGGTGCCCTTATGGAATATTTGGACAAACGTTCTTCTAGGTTCTT
>JABDMQ010000082.1 GCA_013001365.1 Flavobacteriaceae bacterium | reverse complement strand
GCCATCTTTTACTCGATTCCATGAGGTATCAATTCCTTCAAAGATATTTTCTTCAACGCTTGGCAACTCTCCTTTTATAATTTCAATATATTCCAGTTGTTTTCCTCGCGTGCCTGTACTACCAAACCCTTGGGATTTATGCTGACTTCGGCTCATCGCTGCTATTTCTGGGTTCGAAAGTCCGAATGAAGGATAGAATACTCCTGTATTGATAGCAAGAAGTCCAGTTTTATCTGCTTTGTCAAAATTTTCTCTGCTACCATAAAACCACCAGCCTGTATTGAAGAACAATCTTTTAGGTTGCCAAGTACCTACATACTTCAATTGATCTGGATATATCGATTCATCGTTAACAAGATCGAATGCCTCTATGCTTAGCATGGCAGAACTCGTATGATGGCCATGTGTTGAACCAGGTGTTCGATGATTGAACCTGTTTATGATCACGTCAGGTTGGAATTTCCTTATGGCCCAAACCACATCACTAAGAACTTTTTCCTTGTCCCAAATAGCCAGGGTTTCATCAGGATGTTTTGAGTATCCAAAATCATTGGCACGTGTGAACATCTGCTCACCTCCATCTATTTTTCTTGCGGCCAATAGTTCTTGTGTCCTAATGACTCCAAGAAGTTCTCGAATTTCTGGCCCGATAAGATTTTGTCCTCCATCACCCCTTGTAATTGAGAGGTAGGCCGTTCTAGCTTTCAAGTTATTGGCCATATATGATATGAGTCGTGTATTCTCGTCATCAGGATGAGCTGCTACATAAAGAACAGAACCTAGGAAGTTGAGTTTCTTTATGGATTCATATATCTGAGAAGAATTCGGCTTTTTAGGTTGCTGTGCAAATACCGAAATTTGAAGAATCAAAGTAAGGCACAGAATGGTAAGCTTTCGCATGTTTTGGTTTGTTAGCTAGAAAGTAAATATAAAAAAAACACCAGCGCAAAAGCTGGATTTAATGTTTCTTTAACGTGATTCATGGAGGTTATAGCCATTTCTTTCGCTTGAAATAGAGAAGCATCCCAATAAATAGCACGATCATAATGATCCACAATACAAAATAACCGTTTTCATATTTTAGTTCCGGAATGTTCTCAAAATTCATCCCATAAATTCCAGCAATAAAGGTTAGGGGAATGAAAATCGTTGCTATTATGGTCAACACTTTCATAACTTCATTCATCTTATTACTAATGGTAGTCATATACATGTCCATAAGTCCCCATATCATCTCTCGATAAATATCGATGTTTTCAGAAATTTGGATGATGTGATCATAAATGTCCCTGAAGTAATGCAGAGTCTTGGGAAGTATTAAATTCGAATCAGTTTTTTCTATTCTGTTAATGATTTCCCTTAGTGGAAATATGGCCCTACGAACCTTGAGAACTTCACGTTTAAGATCTTGGATCTGCTGGCTTATTTCTTGCTGAGATTTCCCTGTGAAAAGATTGTCTTCAAGATCCTCAATTTTATTGCCCATTGTTTCAATTATCGTGAAGTAATGGTCTGATACTGCATCGATCAATGCGTAAAGAAGGTAATCCGCACCTAATCCACGAATCCTTCCTTTTTTTTGCCTTAATCGGTTTCTAACGCCATCGAAAACATCGCCATCTGCCTCTTGAAAGGTCAGAACATAATTATTTCCGAGGACAAAACTCACTTGTTCGGAAACTACTTTCTCATCCTTGTCATAATACAGCATTTTCAGGACAACGAACAAATAAGTTTCATATTCGTCGATTTTCGGTCTTTGAGAAGTATTTACAATGTCTTCCATGATCAATGGATGTAAGTCGTAATGCTTCCCGATCTTTTCGATGTCCTGAATATTATTTAGCCCATTGATATTGATCCAAGTAATAGAATCGGTGACTTTGTAAATGAATGCTTCATCAACAGAATTCAATTCTTTTTCCTCTATATGGTCAAGATTATAATCAAAAGTGTCTATACATAATTTATTTGTTTCCTTTTGACCAGTATATACCAATTCCCCTGGCACTTGGCCAATATGTTTTTTTATTGAGGAAGTTCTTTTCTTTGTCATTGAATGAACTGTCAGTTAGTTAAATTGAATCACTTCCATCGTCAATAGCATCTTTCTTGACCAGTGTCACTGCTTTTTGAAGCATCAGATTATTCGGATAGGTTGTCAAATCACCATTGTCCATACGCAAATGCAATTGGAATGCCCGAATATCCTCAATAATGCCTTGAATAGGGTAATCCTTATCGTGTATCTCGATCTTATCACCAACTTTATATGGAAATGAGAAAAACATGATTATTCCTGAAGTCACATTGCTCAGAATCGACCAAATTGCGAAAAGTGCAATTCCAATCACCGCAAACACTGAAGAGAAAACTACAGCAATGTCGTTGGCTTCGACCCCAAGTATAAACGACTCGATTAAAATGGCCACTAGCAATAATGTAACAGTAACATAACGACCAATCAATTGTGCTCGAGCTTGATTTATATCCGTCCTTTTTGCAATCCTATTTATGGTCTTCTTAATCACTAGACTTATAACACCAAGAACAGCAAAAAGGATTGCTGAGTTGATGATTTCATTTTGATACGTCATATAGAATTCTTCCATACCTAAATAGAATTATATAGCAAAGATAGTATAGTATATGAAGATTACGTACTAGAGATCAATTGTTGTTATTATTAGCTTGTTTCAATGAGATAAATAACAAGACCGAATATTGCAATCAGGAAAAACAGTTTTAATTCAAACCTAACATATTTCTTCAAGAAAGACATAACTTAATTGTTTGTGTAAAGATAAGCTAAATGGTCCGGTTCGCAATATCCATTAAGGTTTTGTATAACAGATGTGTGGGAAGCCCCATAACGTTGAAATACGATCCTTCAAGTTTCGTGACTCCAATCAATCCAATCCAATCTTGAATGCCATAGGCACCAGCCTTATCCATCATATCATAATTGTCGACGTAATACGTTATTTCTTCATCTGAGAATTCCTTGAAAGTCACTTTAGTTATATCATAAACGGTTTTCTGGTAGTTCTTTGCCCTTAAGCAAACAGAGGTGATCACTTCATGTGTTTTGCCACTCATAGATCTCAACATATCAAAGGCTTCATCCAGTGTACGTGGCTTACCCAATGCCTTATTTTCATGCCAAACAATCGTATCACTTGTGATAAGGATATCATTGTCGGCCAATTCATCCAAAAACGGTAGAGATTTAAGTTGTGCCAAATAATTAGTGATCTCAAAATGCTTAAGTCGGTCTGGATATTCTTCTTTTATTGGTTTTAAGTGTACCTCGAATTCAATATTCAGATCATGAAAGAATTTATGCCTTCGAGGCGACCCCGAAGCCAAAATTATATGATAGTTTTTCAAGGCCTCCTTCAGCATTATTTCAATATAAATGGGTATAATAACAATGATAACATACCAAAAATCATAGCTAACTTAAGAATCGAACTTACATGTTCTATTTCCTTTAGGGAATCGGCAGTAAATAATTTAATGGATGCATAGATCAAGGGAGCTATAACGAATAAAAGAAAGTAACCAACAGCTGTTTGCTGCTTGTAAAGAAATGTTATCACATAATAAGACACCCCCACAATAAAGAGAATCAAAAGGGCAAAACCCACATGTTTTGCGCGCTTCTTCCCAAATGTTACAGCTAAGGTCTTTAGACCGACTTTCTGGTCGCCATCCATATCCTGTATGTCCTTAACGATTTCTCGTATTAGATTAATTACAAAGGCAAATAATGCATAATCCAAGACTATCTTGAAGATGGTTAACTGAGTTTCTTGGTTAATTCGGGTAATTGCTGGCAATAGTTCAAAAAGACCAACAATAATGATGCACAGAGATATAAGCAAAGCAACAATTATGTTCTTGATAATAAGCATATGCTTAAGTGATGAAGCATAGAGATACAGGAGAATGGATATTCCAATGAAAAGAATTGTAAAACCGCTTCTACCTACTAGATTGGACAAATAGAATCCAATACCAACTCCTATGATATTAAGTCCAATGAACCAATTAAATGCTGATTTTTCACTTATGTTCTTATTTATTATAACCTTGTCAGGTTTGTTTATGGTGTCAGCTTCTAAGTCATAAATATCGTTAATGATATAACCAGCTGCTGCTATGCAAATTGTAGCTAGTACGAGAAGTCCGAAGCCGAAGGCATTCAAGGTAATATCTATTCCAAATGGATGAAAAAGGGCATACTTCAACAATAATTGTATCGCAATTATCATGATTAGGTTTTTCCAACGAATGAGATTGAGGATGTTCAAGGGCTAGTCGTATTTAGCATCATAGAAACCATTCCATTTTCCTTGCACCTTCAAGACTTGCTCAATGACATCCCTTACACAGCCCTTACCGCCTTTTTTATGTGAAACGTATTTCGATATATTCTTGATTTCCGGAACTGCATCCTGTGGTGCGCATGGCAGACCCACAAGTTTCATGACTGGAAAATCAGGAATATCATCACCCATGAAAAGGACATTTTCTTTCTTGATGCCCTTGCTTTCAAGATAGGACTTGAATTTTTCGATCTTATTGCTAACGCCCAAAAATATATCTTTAAGACCAAGGCCTTCAAGCCGTTTTCGAACTCCTTCATTGCTTCCTCCAGAAATAACACAGACATTGAATCCTTGGTCAACTGCCGTTTTCAGGCTGTAACCATCTTTTATGCTCATGTTACGTAGTAAATCACCATTGGTATTGATGATCACAGTGCCATCCGTCAAGACACCATCGACATCAAAAATGAAAGTGGTTATATGTTCGAGGTATTCTTTATAGCTTTTTTCCATGGGTTTCCTGTATGGATTTAGTTAGCAATTCGTAAACCTTTTTATGCATCTCATTGTTCAATAAAGATAGATGTTTCTTAATGGTTTTCTTATCATTTCTTTTGGCTGGACCAGTTTGTGCTAGATAAGGAGACAACGTCTCGATTTTCCTAGCAGTCTCTAGGATCAAGGGTTTCAAGATATTGAAATCAGTACTTTGTTCCTCAGTGACCTCATGAGCAATTCGATATAACTGATTGGTAAAATTATTGACGAATACCGCAGCAAGATGTAATGCAGAACGCTGGTCTCCATTAATCCTATGCACTTTGCTTCCAATGATTTCTGCAAGTTCCTTGAGAATAGGAAAAGTGGATTTTTCCAACACTTCTATACAGATCGGTACCTGAGAAAAGTCAATTTCTGCTTCTTTCGAAAAGGTCTGTAAGGGATAAAAAACACCTCTATGATTTTTCTTGTCCAGGTCATGGATATTAACACTTCCAGAAGTGTGCACTACCAAACGATTCTTGAAGGGCAGTTGTTGAGAAACTTCTGCGACTGCATCATCACTTACGCAAATAATGTAGATATCGGCTTTTTTTAGAGTTGAAATATCAGATGTAATTTCGACCTCATTCTTATGCATTTGTAACGATTTCAAGCTACGATTGTACCACTGAAGAACTTTTGTTTCTTCAGCCTTTCGAAAAGCCTTGTAGAAATGTGTTGCCACATTTCCAGCGCCAATTAGTGTCACTGAAATCATGTCGCTAAAATAAGTAACGCATGCTTTAAATGAAAGGACATAATGGTATCTTTGTGAACAATGAAAAAGAGAGACATAAGCTCTAGAAATGATGTTTATAAGTTGGTAGCTTCCTTTTACGAAAAAGTGAAGAAAGATGAGATTTTAAGTCCATTCTTCTTGGATGTCATAACTGATTGGGATGAGCATCTTGAGCGATTGACCACGTTCTGGGAATCCAGTTTGTTTCTCAAGACCAGATACAGTGGCAATCCATTGGAAGTTCATGTAAAAGTGGACCGAGAAAACGACCATAGCATAACGGAAATGCACTTTGGTATCTGGTTGAATCTTTGGTATGAAACCATTGACGAACTCTTTGAAGGAGACATAGCAGAGAATGCGAAACGTCGCGCAAGAAAAATGAGCACTTTTCTATACCTCAAAATATTTGAAGCGAGGCAATCCAAAGAAGGATAGTGTTTAACAAATAATAACACTTTTGCTTATCGCATAAACGAACTTTAATCCTTAAATTTGCACGGCTTTTTAATACGAAGGCGCTCGCTATGCTAAAGAAATTATCCAATATTCTTTTTTCAACTCGATTAACAGCGATTCTTTTCATTCTTTTTGCTACTGCAATGGCTGTTGGGACTTTCCTAGATGCTGGTCAAGAAACCTCGCCAACGCCTTATACCAGAAACCTTATATACAATGCCTTTTGGTTCGAGGCAATTATGGGCGTATTCGTAATCAACTTCGTAGGAAATATATTTAGGTATAGGCTTTATAAAAAAGAAAAATGGGCAACCCTCACATTGCATTTAGCCTTTATTTTTATTTTGCTAGGTGCTTTCATTACTAGATATATTGGCTACGAAGGTGTAATGCGCATCCGAGAAGGTGAAACTGAGAATACATTCCTTTCGCAGAAAACATATGTTACAGCTTACATCGATGGCGATTACAGGATCAATGGCGTACCACAACGCTTGCCTATCGAAAAAGAAGTTGATTTCTCATATCGATTGGACAACAATTTCAAGGTAAAGACGAGATATCATGAAACACCAGTTGAAATGGAATTGGTGGAATTCATTCAAGGGGCAGAGGAAGATATAGTAGAAGACCCAGAAGGCGACAATTATTTAAAGATAGTTGAGTCAAGTGGAGGTGCACCTCATAATCATTTCTTGAAAGAAGGTGGCGTAGAGAACATCCATAACACATTGTTTACCCTTAACAATCCTACCGAAGGAGCCATCAATATTGCCTTCGATGATGATGGTCTGATGATTCAATCGCCTTTTGAAGGCGAATTCCTTACAATGGCGACTAGAACGCAAGGCAAGTTGGTCAAGGACAGTCTGCAGCCATTGATGTTGAGGTCGAGATATATCATTGGGAACATGCAAATGGTTTTCCCGAAACCAGTGGTTAAAGGAAGGTTTGATGTCGTCAAGAAACCAGAAATGCTTAAAGGTGATGAAGATGGCATTGCACTGAAAATAACCGCAAATGACGAGAGTAAGGTCATAAAGTTAATAGGTGGTCAAGGGCATGTAAATGCTATGAAACAAGACAGCATAGGAGGGATGGCCTTTGCATTATCCTATGGTTCGAAAGTACTGGAGTTGCCTTTCAGTGTAAAATTAAATGATTTTATTGCAGACAAATATCCTGGAACCGAGAAAAGCTATTCGTCTTTTGCGAGCGAGGTAACAGTTCTCGATGAAGAGAAAGGCGATTATGATTATCGCATCTTCATGAACAACATTCTAGATCATCGCGGCTATCGTTTTTTCCAGGCAAGTTTCGACCCAGACGAGCGTGGTACCATATTGTCAGTTAACCATGATCAATGGGGCACTTGGATAACTTATTTAGGGTATATGCTATTGTATTTTGGATTGATGGCCATACTCTTTGATAAGAATACGCGATTTGCCGACCTAAAACGTGCCTTGAACAAGGTAAAGAACAAGAAGACGAAGCTTGTAGCTATATTGATCCTTTGTTTCGGATTGCAAATAAATGCCCAAGAAGAACAACATTCGCCAAACGATGGGCATGACCATAATCTTGATGCTCCCTCAGTAGAGCAGATCGATTCGATCTTGATGGCTAACATAGCACCAAAAGAGCATGCGAATCTTTTCGGTAAAATGGTATTGCAAGACATAGGAGGACGCATGATGCCAGTAAACACCTATGCATCAGAACTACTCAGGAAATTAACCAAATACGATCATTATGGTGAGATGGATGCCAATCAGGCGTTTATTTCAATGAATGAAAGTCCTGCCATTTGGTATAATGTGCCGTTGATATACCTAAAAGCCAAGAAAGCAGATTCGATTCGAAAGATCATTGGCATACCTAAGGATCAAAAATATGCGAAATTAGTAGACTTCTTCGATGACGATTTTAGGTATAAACTGAGTCCCTATTTAGATGAGGCTTATCGAGCAAAGATTCCAAATGGGTTTCAGAAAGAGTTCAAGGAAACCGATCAACGAGTCAATCTTCTGGCAAATACCTTGGATGGCCAATCCTTGAAGATTTTTCCAAGACTGAACGATGATAACAACAAATGGTTATCGTTCAAGGATCTGGATGATTCCAATTATAAAGGAATGGATTCGGTCTACGGAAAACAGATTTTACCACTGTATTTCACGGCATTGAGAAAAGGCAAGTCAACAGGGGAATTCAAAGAAGCCAACGAATTCCTGAAAAGCATTCGAAGCTTTCAGACCAAACATGGTCCTGAAGTCATTATTTCCGAAGATAAAGTGAATACAGAAGTTCTGTACAATCAATACGATATTTTCAAGAAGCTCTTTAGTTGGTACATGTATGCAGGCACCTTGCTTTTTATTCTGCTGATTGTACAGATTTTCAAGGACCAAAACAAGATTTTAAATCTTTTTATCAAAGTCCTTATTGGCATCGTGGTAATATTGTTCATATTGCATACGGCCGGTCTAATAGTTCGATGGTACATTTCTGGACATGCTCCTTGGAGTGATGCCTACGAGTCCATGATCTATGTAGCTTGGGCTACCATGTTCTTTGGTTTGGCCTTTGGAAGAAAGAGCAGCATGACCATAGCTGCAACCGCATTTGTTACCTCTATGATTCTCATGATCGCTCATTGGAACTGGATGGATCCAGCCATTGCCAATTTGCAACCAGTCCTGGATAGTTACTGGCTAATGATTCATGTGGCCGTAATCGTGGCAAGTTACGGACCATTTACCTTAGGGATGATCTTAGGAATCGTTTCTCTTTTGCTAATGATCCTGACGAATGATAAGAATAGGGAAAAGATGTTCTTGAATATCAAGGAACTTACCATTATCAATGAAATGTCCTTGACAGTTGGCTTGGTCATGTTGGCAATAGGCAATTTTCTTGGTGGTATGTGGGCCAATGAGAGTTGGGGGCGTTATTGGGGCTGGGACCCAAAAGAAACTTGGGCCCTGATCAGCATAATGATTTATGCCTTTGTAATTCATATGCGATTGGTACCTGGATTAAGAGGTCGGTTTGGATTCAACCTTATGAGTATTATTGCCTTTGCAAGTATTCTGATGACCTATTTTGGAGTGAATTTCTATTTAGCTGGATTACATAGTTATGCTAGTGGCGACCAAATAGTTAGTCTGCAATTCATTGCCATTGCTGCAGTAGTTATTGCACTTCTTGGTTTACTCGCATATCGAAAATATGCCGTTTTCTATCGCAAGTAGAATAGGATTTACATTAAACGAACAACCCTAATTCTGGATAATCAACGCGTTTCACGATATCTTCACGATTGCTGTCAATGCTTCGGCTATAGAGATCTTTACTAATTGGGTAGGTTTCCAGTTCCTCATCGCCATAAGGACTAGAGATGAGGTCCAATACATCACTTTGGCTGTTACTGGAATTCAACCAATCCATTTCATGGGATTCATTAAGGATTACTGGCTGTCTTTTTTTTAAGTTATGAACTTTCTCAATTAATGGTGAAGCCTTTTTGGTCAATATCGTAAAAGTAATATAGGTTCCAATAACTGTATAGATACCAGCCAATGAAATTGTTTCATTGTCCTTGCGATGGATGTAAAATGGAAATTTCTTCTTCTGATGCGTATGAGGTTCAAAAAAGCCAGTCACGGGTATGATACAGCGTTGGGTCAAGGCGACATTTCTATAAATGAAATGGTTGAATAGTTTTTCACTTTGGGCATTAAGACCGGCACCATAACGAACCGCTTCTTTATAATATGCCTTTACTTCATCAGGTTTGCGATCATCAGGAACGATTCCCCAGACCCCTGGTGCCAAAACGTCTTGTTGGTCCTGTGGTATAACAAGCATGTTTGGATGCGAAAATCCATTTAAATGATAAGATGGTTGATTGAAGAGATTCCTATATTCTTCATTGACCAGCTTAACTCTATAACGAAGCTCTAGGTCCTTGGCTTGTCGTTCTTGCCTTGTTTGATAACACATAGCATAAAATTAAGAAATATCCTTTCGTTAAGAAACAGTTTTGTTATTAACTGATAGTCTGATGACTATGTTTAAAACCTTGTTAATAATTATGCCAAATAATGATTTATTTGTTGTGAAAATTCGTATTTTCATAGTATTCATAACACATGCAGTCCTAGTATGTCATCAACATCAAATAATTAATTTAAACAGCTATATGATACGCAGCCTTGTGATCCCGAATCGTCTTATTTATTTTGATTAATAGCAATTCGCTAGGCTGTATCGGGGGAGCGCAAGCTCCCCTTTTATAGTACGAACCTTTATTTTTTCTTTTTCTTCTTTTTTTCGATTTGAAGTGATCCTTCTTTCTTGGTTCCACGAGGTAGGACTTCTTCAGGGAAAGGGAACAGGATAGTCGAATTCTTTTCTGCTGCTATATTGCTCAAGGTCTGATAAAGCCTAAGTTTAATTGCTGAAGGAGATTGATCGATCATTCTACCTGCATCAAGTAACTTCCCTGCAGCTTGCTCTTCAGCTTCGGCAAGAATTATTCGTGCACGACGTGAACGTTCAGCTTCGGCCTGATTCGCCATCATACGTCTCATGTTTTCGGGTAATTGGATGTCCTTGATCTTCACATCCATGATCTCGATGCCCCATTGATGTGTTTCCTGTTCGACAATACTCTTGATGTTCTTGCCCATTTCCTCTCGTTTGGAAAGAATGGTATCAAGTTCAACTTTACCACAAACATCACGTAGGGCAGCTTGCGATAGCTGAGTAATAGCAAACTTGAACTCCTCAACCTCTAATACTGCTTTTTCAGGGTCATTTATCTTGAAGAAAACAACACCATCGATACTACATGGTACATTATCTTCTGTCATGACTTCTTGCGAAATTATATTAATGGTGATTACACGAATATCAACTACTTGAATGGTCTCAACCAATGGAATTATCCAACGAAAACCAGGGTTAAGGGTCTTGACATAGCTGCCAAACCGGAACTTAAGTGCTCGTTTGTATTCATAAATTATTCTAATACCGGATAGGAGGAACAGTATGAAAATGATGGTCAGTACTAATGGTGGATTCATGATGATACATTTTTACAGCATGTTAAATCCAGTTGTAGTATTGCGGGCAACAATACTATAAGATACAAAATTCCCAGAGATTAATGTTCATGGACTACGATAAACATTCATTAGTTATTATTCGTAAAGGAGTTGCAAAATTCGAACTGTTATCATTCATTGGATTCCAGTTGTTTCCTAACGATCTTTTCTTGAGGGAATTGGATCTAGACTCAGTATGGAAGATCGTTCACTAAGCTAATACTTGAATCAACGACTTGTTTGAGTTGCTCAGGAAGGAAATCCTCGGTCCAAGGATGTCTGCAATTAAAAACATGATTGCTTTTGGTTATCGTTTTCAGTTCACTTCTTGTATTCCATGAGTGAAGTGATTCTGCCTCGGAAAATGCCACTGCTTGATCGTCTTTGGCATGAATGATAAGATGCGGAATTTCCAGTCTTTGGACAGCCTTCTTTATATTTAATCGCACCTCATTGTTGATATAATCTTTATAGAATTGAAAGTTATGAGGCATCTGTTGTTTGGTACGACCGTTCAATACATGGACAACGCCTTCCCGTTTCCAGGCCTCCAAATCAAATCCATCGAAACGATCAAGACTGCTTATACCTGCCCAAGTAATTACTTTTGTAATTCGAGAATCTTCGGCAGCCTTAATGGTAACTATTCCACCTCCACGTGAATGACCAATCAACGAGATATTTTTTGAATCTAGCTCGTTCTGGTACTCTTCTGTTGATAAAATATGGTTCAAAATATTTTCTAGGTCCTCTAACTCTTTTGAATAGTTGTTTTCTGCGAATGCGTTCAGGTCTGGGAAATCGAAAGGTTGCTCCAAGGTTCCGCCATTATGTGAAAAATTGAATTTGACGAAAAAACAACCTGCTTCCATAAAAGCATTAGCAACTAAATCCCAAGCACCCCAATCCTTGAATCCTTTATAGCCATGGCAGAAAATAACCAAAGGTTTTCCTAATCCTGTTTTTTGGTAAAATGCATCAAAAATGATAGGTTTTGCTTCTTTTTTGCTTAAAACGAGGTTTTTTTTGGTCATTTTTGATGAATTTTGACGTTTTTAAACTTTTGATTTTAATTAAAGAATGTATAGAAAACTTTAAATTTCTTGTCCAAAGATATTAGGAAGTTCCCAATTCATGCCATTGTTTTGAACAAAGGCCACGGCATTCAATGATTTTATTATTTGATCGATGTTCTTTATCCGGTTTGGTATATCTTCAAGATGGCGCGCCAATCCGGTGAAAACTAAATCACTGTTCTTGCTTTTTTCTAGTAATCGGCTTAGTACCTCTTTTTCATTCTTAAGGATGACTTCTACTGTGGCTTGAATTCGTGCTTCTTTTATGGAGAATTTTATATGCTGCTGTAAATGACGCATTTCTTCTTTGGTATTCGCCACCGAGATAATATTGATACTGGATTTCTTCCATTTATTATTTAGCTGAATTAAATAGGCAAGCAGCAACATAAGGTCACCATTGCTATCTCTGCCTCCCCACCAAATGTCAATAATCTTATTAGCTTTTCTGCTGAAGGCCTTCTTGATACTCAGGACAACTATGTTTTTCCCAGTAGCTGCTAAGTCGTTTATCAATTGTAGTTCTTCCTTTTTCCCTTTTTGATCGCTAGACCACCCAAATAAAACGGTATTGGTCTTCATTCCTGCCGTCCCGTGTGAAGTGGATACATTGTAGATTCCTCTTTTAAGGTCATTCACAACGTTAACTTCTGTGAGGGCTTGCATGCCAGCAGATGCCAAGTCTCGTTGCATCTTGAAAGCGATCTCGTTTCGATTAGGTAACTCGTCCTTGTCTTCTGGTGTCAATAGCCTCGAAATCGTTAGAACACCACTATTTTGTCCTAACATAACTGCAAATCGAACAAGATTCATTCGCTCCTTTAAATTATGTACGAACAATAAGATAATAGGTCGCCAATTGCGTTCCGTAATCTTCTTTGCATTGAGTCTTAACAAAGCAAACCGACTTAAATGCATCCATACACCAGTTGCAGCGTCGCCCCATTGTTGTTCCATTTTCCTGTTCAATAGGTAAATAAGAATTAGCCCTTCCAATCCAATGGCGAAAGCAAAAGCCAAGGGGTTTATAAGCCACATGACCAACATGGCTGCTAATGCACCTATTAGCGATACGAACCAAGGGACATGTATCTTTGGTCTATAAGAAGGTTCTCTTATTAATTGTTCAAGTGCTGCACTTACATTAACAGCAACATACAGCGTCAAGAAAAGGACCGAAACGTATTGTGCAATGGTATTCAATCCTCCAAGGAATACAGCACTTATTGCAATGATACCGCTGATCCAGGTTGCAATGGTTGGCTGTCCTGACGGTGAGAGTTTAGCTAGGAATTTTGGCATAAGGCCATCCATAGATAAGGCTTGAAGGATTCTTGGTCCACCAAGTATGCTTCCAAAAGCTGAAGACAACACAGCGCCCCAAACGGCTGGATAGATCAGCCAAGGACCTAGAATGGCAATTCGCGTCCAAACCGTCACACCAGCATTAGGGTCTGCCATTTGTTGTAATGTCAAGATCGTAGTTACCGAAAGTATCAATGGTATGAAAAGGTAAATAAGCGCACCTGAAATTACAGCGCCTAAGGTTCCGCGAGGGATTGATTTCTGAGGATCTTTTAAGTCACCACTCAATCCGATGCCAGCTGTAAATCCAGTTACTGCAGGAAAGAAGACTGCAAACACATACCAGAATCCTTCCGGTGCACTTGAATAAGAGGCTTCTACTATTGGCGATTGCATATCGTTTGTAACGACACCAAAAAATAATGCCAATATCGACATACCGACAATGATCATTATAGGAATCTGGGATTTAAGAACAAGCTTGGCACTCTTACCTGACAAAGCTGTCACTAATATGATGAAGAAAACAGTCAAACCTTGCAAGGCATATGTCGGTAAAGCTTCATAGGTATTTGGCCAAAGAACAAGAATGGCTTCCGATAGTCCATAACAATAAAAGGTAACGCTTAAAGTACGACAGAGATATAAAGGAATACCTATGGCACCTCCAGGTTCAAGGCCTAAACTCCGTGAGATCATGTAGTACTCACCTCCAACACCTACTTTAATATTAGTTGCTATTGCCGAGGCGCTCAGTCCAGTTATAAATGTTATCGAACTTGCCATGAGCACAATAAATATTGTATTTATTAGGCCAACATTACCTACTACCCACCCAAATCTTAAATACATGATGAGTCCTAGAATAGTAAGGATACTAGGTGTATAGACCCCGAGAAAAGTGCCGAATTTATGAGGCTTTTGTTTGGTTGAATCTTTGATCATGGATTAGGATCAGTTCTTATAAAGATAGGATTCTTTCTTGTAATCTACTAGTTAATAAGGGTGTTAGCTCATTTTCTTAATGCACTTAGTAAGATCCCCTATTCTTCTTTTGATACTAAAAGATATACTATCTTGCTCATAGGTATGAATCCAACCGAAACAAATAAACTGTCGATCGCACAGCTCTGGAAGTATTTTAAGATTGCGATAACTGGTAAAGAACAAGAATTTACATCAGGTAGTATCAGACGAGCGGTATTCATGTTATCTATTCCAATGATTTTGGAGATGATAATGGAGTCCATATTCGCCATAGTCGATATTTTTTATGTTTCCCAAGTAAGTGTTAATGCTGTAGCTACAATTGGTCTTACAGAATCGGTAATTACCTTGGTTTATGCCGTCGCGATAGGATTGAGTATGGCAGCAACTGCAGTCGTAGCACGCCGTGTTGGTGAAAAAGACTTGACTGGGGCTTCGAAAGCCGCAGTGCAAGCTATAATCTTAGGAATAACTGTATCAATTCTTGTAAGCATAATTGGGATTGTTTATCCAAAGGAAATCCTTGCGTTGATGGGAGCAGAGCCAGATCTTATCGCAGAAGGCTATGGTTATACGCAGGTTTTATTGGGAGGTAATGCAACTATTATGCTATTATTTTTGATAAATGCAATATTTCGCGGGGCAGGGGACGCTTCAATTGCTATGTGGACTTTAGTGCTTTCTAATGGTTTGAATATAATTCTAGATCCTATTTTCATTTTTGGATTTGGTCCTATTCCTGCTTTTGGTGTCGAAGGAGCTGCAATTGCCACAACCATT
>JABDMQ010000067.1 GCA_013001365.1 Flavobacteriaceae bacterium | reverse complement strand
AGCAACTGCTGTGCACTGATCTGTCTTCCTTTCTTTAATGGGATATAATCACCAAATTCTTTTATTACATCAATTACCTTTTGTCCTTCTTTTATCATGATCCCACTTTGGGTATAATATCCATACTTTACCGTTTCGCCAATGATAACTTTCCCGGTTTGAGCATTAATAGATCCAGTAAGGATATTCAAAAAGGTCGTTTTCCCTGAACCATTTTTGCCAATGATCCCAATACGTTCTCCTTTTTAAAGACATAATTGAATTTATCAAGGATTTGTTTTTCATCAAACGCATGGCCGACATTATGAAACTCCACGATTTTACTGCCTAATCGTTCCATATTGAGTTCTAGCTGTACGACATGATCGCTTCTTCTTTGATGAGCTCTTTGCTTGATCTCCGTAAAATCACTTATCCTAGATTTTGATTTAGTTGTTCGCGCCTTTGGCTGTCGGCGCATCCAATTGAGTTCTTTCTTATAAAGCTGCTTGGCTTTATTGGTTTCAGTGGCTTCAAGGCTCAAACGCGCTTCTTTTTTATCAAGGTAGTAAGAGTAATTACCTCTATAGCTATATAGATTTCCATTATCAAGTTCGATGATCTCGTTACAGACACGTTCTAGAAAATAACGGTCATGAGTTACCATGAACAATGTGATTTTCTCGTTCTTGAAATAATTTTCAAGCCATTCGATCATTTCGAGGTCTAGATGATTCGTTGGTTCATCTAGAATTAATATGTCAGGATTATTCAATAGTACCTGTGCAAGAGCCAATCTTTTTTTCTGACCGCCAGATAGGGCACTTACTTTGGTTTGCAATTTATCAAGGTTTAATTTGAACAGCATCTGCTTATACTGTGTTTCGAAATCCCATGCATTATGAACTTCCATTTGCTCAAATGCTTTCTGATAGGTTCTCTCGTCTTCTGGGTGAACGAGTGCCTTTTCATAGTTATGTATTATCTTAAGGATATCATTGTCTCCAGTAAAAATAGTTTCTTCAATTGTTGCTTCACTATTCAGTTCAGGTTCTTGAGCCAGAAATGAAATTTTCAATCCCTTGCGTTTTACCACTTCACCATTATCTGGTTGGTCTTTTTCGGCTAGTATATTCAGCAAGGATGTCTTACCTGAACCATTTTTGGCGATCAAGGCTATTTTTTGATCTTTATGTATACTGAAAGACAGGTTTTTGAAAAGAGATAATTCTCCATACGATTTCGAAATATTTTCAACGGAAATGTAATTCATAGCGATTTTGCAAATAACGGATAAAAAACCAAAAAATCCGATAAAAGTTTTGTTATTCCCGACGAAAGGCTATATTTGTGGTCAAACAACGAGCCTCAATTATGAAAAAAACGATCTTTGCTATAGGTCTGATTTTTACAGTGCTAGCTACTTCGTGCATTCCCCAAAAAGAAATACTCTATTTACAGGATGATTCAGGCGATTCGCAGGAGATAATTGGCGTTCAGGAAATCCAGAAACCCTATCGAATCCAGATCAATGATATCATTAGTATTCGAATAAAGGTTTTGGATCAGAATGCCGTAAGTATATTTAACCCAATTGGAAGTGAAGATAACATGAATGCCAGTGGCGCTGAAAGGGCATATTTCGATGGATTTACGGTTGATGTACAAGGTAATATCCGGGTGCCAACGTTAGGTCAGATCAATGTGCTAGGAAAAACGACCAGTGAAGTCGAAGAATTGATAGAAAAGAAATTATTGGAGGAGCAATTCAAGGAAACGGCCAATATATTCGTAACAGTTAAATTATCTGGTGTTCGATTCACCGTCAATGGCGAAGTATCCAATCCTGGAAGCTATACTCTTTTTCAAGAGCGCGTTAATATATTTGAGGCGATTGCCAATGTTGGGGATATTTTGATAACCGGTGATAGAAAGGATATTTTAATAGTTAGGCAATATCCACAAGGGCAAAAAATACATCATATTGACTTAACAAGTGTCTCGGCATTTAAATCACCATATTATTATATCCAACCGAACGATATCATTTATGTTAAGCCTCTAAAACAGAAAAGTTGGGGAACTGGGACAACTGGTGTTCAATCCCTTTCAACCATTATCTCTGTTTTGTCATTGGTTACGACCTCAATACTCTTAGTTAGGAATTTATAATGAACGATGAATTAGAAATAAGCGAAGGACAATCTTCTTTTGATTTCAAGGCTTTTATTTTCAAGGTCATTGGGTATTGGAAATTGTTTGTTCTATGTATTGGGCTAGGCTTATTGGCTGCCTATATGATCAATGTCAGGAAGAAGAATATATACAGTTTAGATTCCTTGATTTCAATTGAGAATGAACAAAATCCATTTTTTACTTCGAATACCAGTATTTCTTTTAATTGGGGAGGCGTTACCGGAAAGGTGGAAACAGTGATAACCTCTTTAAAAACAAGAAACCACAATGAAAAGGTCGTAGACTCATTGCAATACTACATGCAATATTTGCAGAAAGGCAAGTATCATTTAAATGATATTTACAAGAGTGCTCCTTTTTCCATGAATATAGATAAATCGAAATATCAACTTCTTTTCAAACCCATAGGAATAAGATTCTTGAGTTCGTCCGAATATGAGATATTCTTCGATGAGGATTTTTCTCGGGTCAGTGTACAAAAATACAGTGATCGAAGTCGATCATCTTTTGATATTGCTGCAGGAACCTTTCCCAAGAAATATAAATTTGGAGAAATAGTTCAGTTACCATTCATGAATTTTACGATAGAAATAAGAGACGGAAACTCTCCAGATCCTGGATCTGAATACTATGTTGTTTTCCAGAATTTCGATGCAATAGTCAATAGTTATAAGAATTCACTTTCAGTACGGCCAATTTCCAAAGGATCTTCAGTATTAAGACTAGCGCTTACAGGAACGAATAAATCTAAGATAGTGGATTTCCTTAATGCCACAACTGAAATACTTAGAAAAACAGAATTAGAAAGGAAGAATCTTTACGCTACCAAAACAATTGAATTTATTGACAATCAATTGGAAAATGTTACAAGGGACCTTAAAGATGTACAATCAGAATTAAACGACTTCAGGAAAAAAAGCAAGGTTTTCAATATAGAAACAGAAAGCTCTGAGTTAACTACAAAGCTTCAGGAATCTGATATTAGGAAAAATCAAGAAGAGTCCAAACTTAGTTACTTGAACTCAATGGAGCAATACCTTAGGACTAAAACAGATTATACGAATATAGCTGCTCCCTCCTCTGTCGGAATTGTTGAACCAAATATTGTGGCTTCTGTTCAGCGGATTACTGCATTGGCGATTGAAAGGCAAAACCTAGAATATACAACTCGAGAAGGTTCGATAAGATTCAAGGATATTGATAGAAGAATTGATGCTGAGAAAAATGTTTTATTAGAAACCATAGGAATAACCAAAAGTACCATTCGATCTCAATTATCATTTATAAATCGTGATATAGGTCGTTTAGAATCCCAGGTCAGCAAATTACCAGAGGATCAACAGCAATTACTTAGAATCCAAAGGAAATACAATTTAAGCGAGGAAACTTATAATGTGTTCCAAGCTAAAAAAGGTGAAGCTGCTGTCGTAAAGGCAGCAAATGTTTCGGACATAAATGTGATTGATGAAGCGAAGGATATTGGTATAGGATTGATAGGCCCAAATAAGAGTTTGAATTATTTAATAGCACTTTTTGTAGGGTCGCTGATTCCTTTGGTTTATATCTTCCTGACAGTATTTTTCGATAATAATATTCATGGTCCACAGGAAATAGAAAGATTGACCAAGATTCCTATCCTTGGGTCAGTTGGTAGAAGCAAAGTTGGTCATAACCTTGTTGTTTTCGAGAAGCCAAAATCCGCAATTTCGGAAGCATTTC